>JBAXTQ010000022.1:0-30494 GCA_037130115.1 Methylococcaceae bacterium | reverse complement strand
TTCGTGAACTTCGTGTCTTCGTGGTGAATTAATATCTTTAAGTTGATGTGTATGGGGAGGTCTTATTCCGGCTTACGCTTGTTCATAACACGGGGATATCACTATATATTTTAATTTAAGCAAATTAAATGGATAATCAACCAACCCAATACGCTACGCAGACTTCATCATGACTGTTATGACAGTAACCAACGTCCCTTGTGAAATTAATGTGAGCCGTAAAGAGGACACGTTGGAGGCCGCTATTGTCGGTGATTGGGTGCTGGAGGCAAAAACGCCTGCGCTTGAAACGGTATTGGCGCAGTTGGGCGATGGGTCAGGTATAAAGCGACTGATTTTCTCAACGGAAGCTTTAGGGCGTTGGGATAGTTTATTGATGACCGAGCTGATTCGCTTGATTGATTATGGTGCCAAACAGGGCATTCAAGTTGACACGACCACGTTGCCTGAAGGTATCCAAGGTTTGCTGAGTTTGGTTTATGCCGTACCTGAACGAGCGGGTGCCAGGCGGCAGGAGACTCAAGAGCCGTGGCTTGAAGTGATCGGTAAAGGCGGCTTGCGTATCCATAAAGATGCGCAGGCGTTAGTGATTTTTATTGGCGAGATCATGCTCAGTGTTTTGGCTTTAACACGGGGTAAGGCACGCTTTCGCTGGGTCGATTTATGGATGCATGTCCAGGATTGCGGGCCTTCGGCGTTGCCCATCGTTTCGCTGATTAGTCTGTTGGTGGGCTTGATTTTGGCTTTTGTAGGCGCTGTGCAGTTGGCTTTGTTTGGCGCACAAATCTATATTGCCGATTTGGTAGGTTTGGGGATGACACGGGAAATGGGCGGCTTAATGGCTGCCATTATCATGTCCGGGCGCACCGGTGCCTCTTACGCAGCGCAGTTGGGTACTATGCAGGTTAATAGTGAAATTGACGCGCTTAAAACCATGGGCTTTGAGCCAATGGAGTTTTTGGTTTTGCCACGCATTCTGGCGCTTATTTTAATTATGCCATTGCTTTGTCTTTATGCTGATTTGATGGGCATAGTGGGTGGGGCGCTGGTGACCGTGAGTTTTTTTGACGTGTCGTTGGTGGAATACCTGCACCGCACGGCTAATGCCGTGCATATATCGGATTTTACGATTGGTATTGTCAAATGTGCCGTCTTTGGCGTGCTGATTGCCTTGTCTGGCTGTATGCGCGGAATGCAATGCGGACGCAGTGCTTCGGCGGTGGGTGATGCGGCGACTTCGGCAGTGGTGACGGGTATTATTTTTATTGTTATTGCCGATTCCTTGATGACGGTGATGTGCAACCGCTTGGGAATTTAAATTATGACATCTGCCAGTCTGACTATCAAAAATATGACCATGGCTTACGGTGATTTTATCATCCAGCGTGATCTGGATTTTACGATTAATCGCGGTGATATTTTTATCATCATGGGCGGTAGCGGGTGCGGCAAGAGCACGTTGTTGATGCACCTGATTGGTTTACAGAAGCCGGCCAAAGGTGATGTTTTTTATGGTGAAGAGAGTCTTTGGAACGCTGAACACAAGACACGCCAACGCATTTTGAAGCGCACGGGTGTGTTGTTTCAAAGCGGTGCCTTGTTGAGCTCAATGACGCTGGCTGAGAATATCGCCCTGCCCATCACCGAGCATACCTGTTTGGGAGCGCAGCGAATACGGGAGATTGTCTCTTACAAACTGGCTCTGGTGGGACTTGCGGGTTTTGAGGATTATTATCCCTCCGAGATTAGCGGCGGCATGCAGAAACGTGCGGGACTGGCCAGAGCAATGGCGCTGGATCCCGCGATTCTTTTTTTCGACGAACCTTCAGCCGGACTGGATCCGGTCAGTGCCAAGTTACTGGATGATTTAATTCGTAGCCTGCGTGACAATTTGGGATCAACTATCGTCATGGTGACCCATGAATTAGCCAGTATTTTTGCTATCGGCACCAATTCGGTTTTTCTAGATCCGGAAACCAAAACCATGATTGCCAGTGGCGCCCCCAAACAACTACTGGCTGAATCCTCTGACCCTAAAGTGATTCGTTTTCTCACCCGAGGCGAAACGGAAAATCAGGCAACCCAAGTATTGCGTGGTTTAGATGCAAAGCAACATTAAGCTCCCTCTCCTTCAGGGAGAGGGTTGGGGTGAGGGTGATCGAATGTCGCTTTACTTCCTCGTGGCTCTATAATAAAAAATCAGGACACATGTGACTTATGAGTAAACCGGTTAATCCTTACACCCTCGGCGCTTTTCTGGTCGGTTCCCTTACGCTGCTGATAGTGGCTATTCTGGTTTTTGGTGGCGGCCAGTTTCTCAAGCAAAAAACCCAATACGTTATTTTCTTCGATGGTGCCTTAAACGGTCTTAATATTGGTGCGCCCGTCAAGTTACAGGGTGTACAGATTGGTACGGTAAAGGAAATTTCCTTGGAGATTGATCAAAAATTCGTGCGTATTTTCAAGCCGGTGGTGATCGAGATTGATCCTGCCGTGCTGTTGGATGCCACCGGAAAGCCTTTTCAAGTCGCCTCATCGTCGACGGAGCGGCAGCAAAATACCCAGCGACTGATTGATTCAGGCCTCAAAGCCCAGTTGCAAACACAAAGTTTACTGACCGGACTACTGTACGTGGAAGTCAATTTTTTTCGCGGCGAATCACTTAGGTTAACCGGTATTAACTACAAGGATCTGCCTGAGCTGCCCAGTGTTCCAACGACAGTGGATCAGCTTAAAAGCACTGCGGATGAAATGTTGAATAAATTTCGTCAATTACCTATAGAGGACATAGTTAAAGACCTTGCGGTCTCTTTAAAAGAAATTAAAGAGATAGCGACTTCGGATGAGCTTAAGAAAAATCGTGTGGCCTTGGCCAAAACACTGGCTGAAACTGAACAGCTGGTAACCAATCTTAATAAGGGCTTGGTGCCGTTACTGAATAATATGAATGGAACCATGGCCGATACGCGCACTTTGGTGCAGCAATTTACCCACGATATGCGACCTGTTTTGATTTCCAGCGAGAAGACGCTTAATACTGCCACCTCCGTATTACTGGAATCCAATCATGCGCTGGGTTCCGTGGAAGCACTCGCTGCGCCCGATGCGCCTTTATGGCAATCACTTGAGGCACTGCGTGATGCGGCCCAATCCACAAAGAATTTGACCGATTACCTTGAGCGTCATCCTGACTCGATCATTTACGGAAAGAAGTAAGATTATTATGAAATTTGGCCTAGAGGGTGAGATGAAGGGTAGAGCGGTTTTTGCTTCGGGTATTATGGCGCTAACACTCTTATTAAGCGGGTGTGCGCATGACAGTCCGTCAGTACAGTTTTATAGGCTTAACGCCGATTCCGGTGTGGACAGAACCCGTCTGGTTCCCGTTGCAACTCAAGGCCCGGTGATAGGTTTGGGGCCAATACGCATTCCGGAATATCTGAATCGACCCCAGATGGTGGTTGCAATCACTGATAATCAGTATCAACTTTCCGAAGATCACCGTTGGGCAGAACGTTTGGATCAAAATATCTCTTTGGCTCTATTTAAGGTTTTGCCCAGTCAGTTGGGTACGGATCGTATCGTGCGCTATCCTTGGTCACAGCGGCAAGTTGTCGATTATCAAGTCGGCATCGATATATTGGAGTTTAATGTAGATGCAAGCGGTCAGAGCCGGTTAATCGCTCAGTGGTTTGTAAAGCATAAGGATAAACCGGCTATCGATAAACGTTCTGTCTATCAATTTCCGGCCTCAACTACCGACTACGCGGCAATGGTTAAAGCCCAAAGCCAATGCCTTTCAAAGTTGGGCGAGGAAATCGCCGTAACTGTGCGGCAGCTTATGGCATCAGAAGGCGGCAAGTAAGTTAAGCAAAAAGCCGCCATTGATTTATTACCTCATGGATCAATGGCTGTTTGTTAAGTGTGTACTCGTTCCCAAGCTGGAGCTTGGGAACCAGAAGAACGCTAACTGTTTTTGCTTTTCTTCGTGCCCTTCGTGTCTTCGTGGTGAATGCTTTCTTTGCTAATGGCGTTCAAAGCTGGCTTGTTCCTAAGCTCCAGCTTGGGAGCCAGAAAAATTTGATCTTGACCGATTAAGTAATATTAAATAATATATATTGGTATTTATCACGGGAGGCAAGGGTTATGCAGCAAAAAAACACCAGTGTGACGATAGGCGCACACTTTGAACAATTTATAGCCAAACAAATTCACCAGGGACGCTATGGGTCGGCAAGTGAAACAGTCAGGGCAGGCTTGCGCTTGTTGGAAGAGAGGGAGCTGAAATTAGCGACTTTACAAAAAGCCCTTATAGAAGGCGAGAAAAGTGGCAGGGCGGATTATTCCTTAAAAGGTTTAATAGCCGAGCTTGATCAAGAAAGTGTTAACTAATGGCAGGTTTTGAACTTACTAATAAAGCTAAATCCGATCTTAAAGATATTGCCATCTATACTCAAAATACTTGGGGAAAGCATCAAAGAAACATTTATCTAACCGCGATTGATAAATCATTTTATGCTCTGGCAGCCAATCACCTGAAAGGGCGTGATTGTGGCGAAATACGTAGCGGCTACCGTAAGCATAAAGTAGGCAAGCATATTGTTTACTATCATGAAATTAACGCAAACCTGATTGAAATAGCCCGTGTTCTTCACGAACGAATGGACATAGAGTCCCATCTATAAAATCGCGTGGTCAGTCCCGGTCACATTACCGAAAAAAACTCTCTGGCATTCATAAAAAACATTTCTTGTTTCCCAAGCTCCAGCTTCCAGTCTCGCGAAGCTGGAGCTTCGGCTTCGCGGTTCCCAAGCCGGAGCTTGGGAACCAGAAGAACGTTAACTGTTTTTGCTTTTCTTCGTGTCTTCGTGGTGAATGCTTTTCTTTACTAATTGCGCTCAAAGCCGACTTGTACTCGTTTTTATGCCCTACAGTCCGTCTTATCGATGCAAAATCAGTTCCAAGACCAGTTTACTGCCAAAATAAGCCAATAGCAGCAATATAAAGCCGATTAATGTCCAGCGAATTGCTGTTTGTCCGCGCCATCCGTAACGTTTTCGGCCGATTAACAGGCCGGTGAATATGATCCATGCCAGTAGCGATAACACGGTTTTGTGTACCAGATGCTGGGCAAATAAATCTTCTATAAACAAAAAGCCACTGATTAATGAAATGGTCAGGAACACAATGCCGGTGGTGAGCATTTGGAATAACAGGGCTTCCATGGTTTGTAGCGGTGGCAATGACTGGATGAAGCGTTTGGGCGGATGGCTTTTTAATTGCTGATCTTGAATGGCGAGTAAGATGGCTTGCAGGGCAGCAATGTTTAACAGGCTAAAAGCAATGATGGAGGTCAGGATGTGGGTGCTCATTGCCCAGTTGTAGCTGGATAGCAGTTGGGTTTTGTGGGCAAAGTTTAGCTCCAGTCCCAACATGCCGGCCGCGATGGGGAAGAGTGCAATACCCAGTTTTTCGACGGGTTTATTGAGCGTTGCTATTAATAAAAGCAGGGCAACAATCATGGCAACCAGTGAGCCGGTGCTAAAAAAACCAAAGTTAAAGCCGTTGCTGCGCTGGAAAATAATCGCTGTATATAAAAAGTGGCTGCAAACGGCCATCCATGCCAGATAAAGAGCGGCACGATGCATGCTGCTCCGGTCAATATGCCGGATCATAAGCAGGGTGCTTGCCAGGTAAGTGCAGATTGATAGGGTCGCGATTGCTGTGGTGTTCATTGGCTTATAGGTGAGAGCGGGCAAAAGTTTCGGATAAGGTGATGTTAGCCTAATTAATTGTTCAGTCATTGCAACGGGTGCAAAGGTCTTAATGTATATGGTAATATACGCGATTAAATAGTCCTAGCGCATTTGTATTCGCGAGTAGTTTCCTTAAGATTAAACAATAAAGACATAGACATGTTTGATAATTTAACCGATCGATTAAGTATTACGCTTAAAAAGCTTAAAGGTCAGGGTCGCCTGACTGAAGATAATATCAAGGAAACGCTGCGCGAAGTGCGCATGGCTTTACTTGAGGCTGACGTGTCTCTGCCGGTTGTTACGGATTTTATTGAGCGGGTCAAAGAGGGCGCTTTAGGGCAGGACGTGCAGGCCAGCCTGACGCCGGGTCAAGCCATGATTAAACTGGTTCAGTCTGAACTGGTCAAAGTCATGGGTGAGGCGAATGAAAGTCTTAATCTCAAGGCGGTTCCTCCTGCGGTTATTTTGATGGCCGGTTTACAAGGTGCGGGTAAAACCACGACGGTTGCCAAGTTGGGTCGTTGGCTGCAAGAAAATCAAAAGAAAAAAGTCGGTGTGGTCAGTGCTGACGTTTATCGTCCTGCGGCTATTAAGCAGTTGGAAATGCTGGCGAATGAAGTTGATTTGGTTTTCTTTGACAGCGATTTGTCGCAACAGCCGATTGATATTGCCAAAAATGCAATTGAAGCGGCCAAGAAAAAGTTTCTTGATGTCATTATCATCGATACTGCCGGTCGTTTGCATATTGATGATGAAATGATGGGCGAAATTAAAGCCCTGCACGCAGCAATCAACCCGGTCGAAACATTATTTGTGGTGGATAGCATGACGGGGCAAGATGCCGCGATTACTGCAAAAGCCTTTAATGATGCCTTGCCCTTGACCGGTGTTATTCTGACTAAAGCCGATGGTGATGCACGCGGTGGTGCGGCACTGTCGATACGACATGTTACCGGCAAGCCTATCAAATTTATTGGTGTTGGCGAAAAAACCGATGCCTTGGAACCTTTTCATCCTGATCGTATAGCCTCCCGTATTTTGGGTATGGGCGATATGATGAGTCTTATTGAAGAGATTGAGCAAAAAGTTGACAAGGAAAAAGCTGAAAAATTTGCCCGCAAAATGCAAAAAGGCAAGGGCTTTGATTTGGAAGATTTTCGTGAGCAATTGCAACAAATGCAAAGTATGGGCGGTGTCAGTTCCCTGTTGGACAAGTTGCCCGGCATGAGCAGCGTTCCTCAAGAGATGAAAGATAAGGTTAATGATAAGGAGCTCGCTCGTCAGATTGCAGTCATTGGCTCGATGACCAATCAAGAAAGACGTTACCCTGATTTGATAAAAGGTAATCGTAAAAAGCGTATTGCCGCCGGTTGTGGGCAACAGTTGCAGGATGTTAATCGTATTTTGAAGCAATATCTGATGATGCAGAAAATGATGAAGAAGTTTAAATCAGGCAATATGGCTAATATGATACGCGGCATAAAAAGCAATGTACGCGGCATGAGAAAGTAGTTTTTTTAGTTGCTTTAACGAGTAGTTACGCGAAAAAAAAAGGCTAAGTGTTGATTCTTTCTAATTTGTTCTTCACTTATAGTAAAATTCGCGTAAAATAGGCAGATTAACAATGATTAAATGTATATTTGAGGAAAATAGATGGTAACCATTCGTCTTTCAAGAGGTGGCGCTAAGAATCGCCCTTTTTATCACGTTGTTGTAACCGATAGCAGAAGCGGTCGGGATGGTCGTTATATTGAACGTGTTGGGTTTTTTAATCCACTGGCACGTGGTAATGAAGAAAGATTGCGTTTGGACAGTGCTCGCGTTGATTACTGGAAAGCCAATGGCGCTCAACCTTCCGAGCGCGTTGCAAAGTTGATTAAAGACGCCGTTAAGGCAGCTGCATAAGCTGTTGTCAAATCAGCAACAAATAAACGTTGGGAAAATTTCTGGCGTTTTTGGCATAAAAGGCTGGGTTAAAGTATTTTCCTTTACGGAGTGTAGAGAAAATATTTTAAGTTACTCACCTTGGTTGCTAAAAAAAGACAGTGAAACCAGATTGATCGCTGTTATTGACGGAAAGCTGCAAGGTAAAGCGGTAGTCGCTCAACTTGATGGCGTTAATGATAGAGATCAGGCAGCAAGCTTTATGGGGTGGGATATTTATATAACACCCGAGCAATTACCAAAAGTGGCAAAAGACGAATATTATTGGTCTGACTTGATTGGTTTGAACGTTGAAACCGATTTGGGTGTTCAGTTAGGTGTCGTTGAAAGTCTGTTGGAAACTGGCGCAAATGATGTCGTTATTGTTAAAGGAGAGCGGGAGCGGGTCATTCCGTTTTTACAGGGACAGACAATCATGGCTATTGATCTGGAAGCTGGCAGGATGGTTGTGGATTGGGATCCTGACTTTTAATTACCATCATGCGATTTGATGTTGTAACATTATTTCCCGAAATGATAACAGCGGCTGCAAGTTACGGTGTAACGGGCAGGGCAATAGAGCGCGAGATAGTCAGTTTGTCGGTATGGAATCCTAGAGACTATACGCACGACAAACACAAAACGGTTGATGATCGTCCTTACGGTGGCGGGCCGGGAATGGTAATGAAATACCAGTCCTTGCACGATGCAGTCAACGACGCAAAGCAGGCGGGTAGTGGCACGGCAAAAGTGGTTTATTTAAGTCCACAAGGCAAGCCAATCACACAGGCTTTGTTATCAGAAGCTTGCGATATTTCGCAATTAATTTTGGTTGCAGGGCGCTATGAGGGTGTTGACGAGCGCTTTGTTGATAGGGATTGTGATGACGAATGGTCGGTAGGTGACTACGTTATCAGCGGTGGTGAACTGGCTGCATTGATAGTCATTGATGCCGTAACCCGTTTATTACCGGGTGTACTTGGCCATAAAGAGTCTGCCCTGCAAGATTCTCATATGAATGGTTTGTTGGATTATCCGCATTTTACCAGACCTGAACAACTTGAAACATGTTCAGTACCGGACGTTTTATTGAGCGGCAATCATGCGGATATAGAGCGCTGGCGCATGAAGCAGGCGTTGGGTAGAACTTGGCAAAGACGGCCGGATTTATTAAAAAACAAGAATTTAAGTGCAGAGCAGGAATATCTGCTGACACAATTTAAAAGTGAAGTTGAATAGGGTGTGGTGATGAGCAATATTATTGATGTATTGGAAAATGAACAGCTAAGACAGATTCCTGAATTTAATCCAGGTGATACTGTTGTTGTTCAAGTTAAGGTAAAAGAAGGCGAGCGTGAGAGAATTCAGGCTTTTGAAGGCATTGTGATTGCAATACGTAATCGCGGATTAAACTCTGCTTTCACCGTCAGAAAGATTTCTCATGGTACAGGTGTTGAGCGTGTTTTTCAAACTCACAGCCCTATTATCAGCGAGATTACTGTTAAGCGTCGCGGCGATGTCCGTCGTGCTAAATTGTATTACTTGCGTGATCTGACAGGTAAAGCAGCGCGTATTAAAGAAAAACTGTAAGCAGTTTTTATTTGTTACCGTTAAAAAAAGGCAGCTTATAGCTGCCTTTTTTTATGTTTAAATTTAAGGGTTTTAGCGGTTAGGTAACTCGCAATAAATACCACCCAATCGTTGCTTGACTCTGGGGACGCTACCGACTTAATGATTCCTGTAGGAGCTGGCCATGCCCGCGATATAACGAAGCCTTCGCAGGCATGGCCAGCTCCTACAAAGCTGTGTACGAAGCGTGTAGAGACTATAAAGTGGGGCTTATTTATTGCGAGTTGCCTTACACGCTGACTTAACTTAATGGCAGTGACTACGGGTCTTTTGACAATCCTGATATACTAGCGATACAAAAAATCAGCGTCAGGATTAGCTTTATGCCTCGTATTAAACGGGGGCTGAACTGTGACAAAAAAACCAATCATTTCATTACGCTGATTTTACAAGAATACTTCTATCAATATTTCCGATAAAAAATGACTAAACAAGAAAAATCCTTAACAATGACTGTGCTAATGACGCCCGATATGGCTAATTTTTCGGGTAATGTGCATGGCGGTTCTTTATTAAAATTACTGGATCAGGTGGCTTATGCCTGTGCGGCAAAATATTGCAAAAATTATGTGGTGACTGCCGCACTGGATCAGGTTTTCTTTAGGCAGCAAGTCAATGTCGGTGAGTTGGTGACTTTTTTTGCCCGGGTTAATCATGTGGGGCGGTCATCAATGGAAATTGGGGTAAAAGTGGTTGCCGAGCATTTAAGAACCAATGAGAAAAGGCATACGACTTCTTGCTACTTTACCATGGTGGCTATTGATGAACAGGGTAAATCTTTTGAAGTGCCGCGTTTAATACTGGAAACGGAGGCAGAGAAAAAACATTATGTGGCGGCTGAACTGCGCAGGAAAATGCGCCAGGAAAGCCTGGAGAAAAGTCGTGCGCTTTACGTTGAATTATCAGAGGATGAGTTTTAAGTGGGTTTACAAGAAAATTTTGAACAACTGCCGTTAAAGGATTTTGCCGAGAAAGCTTATCTGGATTATTCCATGTACGTCATTCTCGACCGGGCCTTGCCACATATTGCCGATGGCTTAAAACCGGTACAGCGGCGTATTGTTTTTGCCATGTCCGAACTGGGTTTAAACGCCCTTGCCAAGTATAAAAAATCAGCGCGTACCGTCGGTGATGTGCTGGGTAAGTACCATCCGCATGGGGATTCTGCTTGTTATGAAGCCATGGTATTGATGGCGCAGAATTTCTCTTACCGTTATCCACTGGTTGACGGGCAGGGTAATTGGGGCTCGCCGGATGATCCAAAATCATTTGCTGCCATGCGTTATACCGAATCACGCCTGACCGCTTATGCCAATACCTTGTTAAGCGAATTGGGGCAGGGTACGGTTGAATGGTCGGATAATTTTGATGCCACCTTAAAAGAACCGGTGTTGTTGCCCGCAAGATTACCCAATATTTTGCTTAACGGCACTATGGGTATTGCTGTGGGTATGGCGACGGATATACCGCCGCACAATCTTCGGGAAGTGGCGGCTGCTTGTCTGCAATTGTTGGACAAGCCTGACAGCACTCTGGAAGACCTGTTCGAGCATATCAAAGGGCCTGATTATCCAACCGATGCTGAAATCATTACCTCTGCTGAGGATATACAGAAAATGTATCTTAGCGGCGGCGGCTCGATAAAAATGCGGGCTATTTATGAGCAGGAAGAGGGTAATATTGTCATTACTGCGCTGCCACATCAGGTATCCGGAGCCAAGTTGATGGAGCAAATTGCTGCGCAAATGTTGGCGAAAAAATTGCCCATGATTGAAGATTTGCGGGATGAGTCGGATCATGAAAATCCTACCCGCTTATTAATCATTCCAAAATCCAAGCGCATTGATGTTGATGCGGTTATGTCGCATTTGTTTACCACGACCGATCTGGAAAAAAGCTATCGTGTCAACATGAACATGATAGGCATGGATGGCAAGCCAAAAGTTAAGGGACTCAGGGATATTCTCGTTGAATGGCTGGCCTTTCGTACAGAAACGGTACGGCGACGTTTACAGTATCGCTTGGATAAAGTGCTGGCCCGGTTGCACATACTTGACGGCTTATTAATTGCCTATTTAAGTATTGATGAAGTCATTGCCATTATTCGTAGCGAAGACCATCCCAAACCGGTATTAATGGCGCGGTTTGGGCTGACTGATATTCAGGCCGAAGCTATCCTGGAATTAAAGTTAAGGCATCTGGCCAAGCTCGAAGAAATGAAGATTCGGGGTGAACAGGATGCGCTGGAAAAAGAACGCGCGGCACTGGAAAAAACCTTGGGTTCCAAGCTGTTACTCAATCGCTTGATCAGAAAAGAAATTGAGCGTGATGCCGAGCAATATGGCGATGCTCGTCGTTCGCCGATTGTTGCAAGAATAGCCGCTGTTGCCCTGCAAACCACAGCACTTATCAGTAATGAACCGTTAACCATTATTTTGTCAGAAAAAGGCTGGATACGCGCGGCAAAAGGTCATGATATTGAAGTCGACAGTTTAAATTACCGTTCCGGGGACAGTTTTCTGGATGCGGTAAAAAGCCGCTCAACACAACCTGTTTATTTACTGGATTCTACCGGTCGTGCTTACAGTACTTCTGCCCACGATTTACCTTCAGCGAGAACGCAGGGCGAACCATTAACCGGTCGACTTAATCCACCCGCCGGTTCAATGTTTACGCATTTGCTTGCCGGTAATCCGGATGACTGGTTTGTATTGGCCAGTCATTTTGGCTATGGTTTTAGAGTCCAGTTAAAAGAGCTGTCGAGTAAAAATAAGGCGGGCAAGTTGTTGATTACCCTGCCCACGGGAGCCAAAGTCTTAAAACCTGTGCCTGTCCGTAATGAGTCGGATTTGTTGGCAGTCGTTACCTTGCAAGGCCGCTTGTTGGTTTTTCCTGTGGCTGATTTACCGGCACTGGCACGCGGCAAAGGCAATAAACTGATACAGATTCCGCCAGTTGATTTGGCAGAAGAAAAAGATTATGTCGTCGCGGTGTTGTCCATACCCGAACAAAGCCCGTTAAAAGTGGTATCCGGTAAACGGTTTTTAATATTGAAAGCCGCCGATATAGAACACTATACGAGCGGTCGCGCAAAAAGAGGCTTGCATTTACCCAGAGGCTTTCAACGTGTTGAAGGCTTGGAATGTGAGTAAGGGGCAATACGCAATAATAAGTCCCCAATTTATAGTGGTAGGGTGCGCATCGCGCACCTAAAACCGCATCCACTAAACGGTTTTATTTGCACCGCAATCTATTGTTTTTTTTCTACCTGTAGCGTAATTAGGGCTCTTTCTCTGGCATGGTTGTGGTGCGCGATGCGCACCTATTAAGCTTTGGAGTTATTTCAGCAAGACAAGCGACTCGACATGAACAAAAACAATATGAGGGTTCATAATGAAAGACGAATATGATTTTTCCAATGCTGAGCGTGGGCGCTTTTATCATTCTGATGCGCAATTAAATATCCCTGTTTATTTGGATCAAGACGTTGAAAACTGGTTTGCCGAGAAGGCAAAAATTAAAGGCGTTAAGCTACAGTCTTTAATTAATGAATTGTTGCGTAAAGATATATCGTTAATACAAGAGGTTACAGGCGAAGGATAAGCTTTAATAGTTGGATGCGAGGAACATCGCAGTGTTGGTAGTCGGTCGGGTTAGTAACAACCTAGCCCCATAGAGATTAACTTAAGACATTTCACCACGAAGACACGAAGAACACGAAGATTTTTCTTTGGTCTTTCTTCGTGAACTTCGTGTCTTCGTGGTGAGTTAATATCTTTAACTTGATGCGTATGGGGTTAGTAACAACGTAACTCAACTATTTACAACTGATTAATCAGTTTTAGTTCTTGTGGGTAAGGCGACAGGTAATAAGATTCTTCTATATAAGGATCCGGGGATTTACGGAAATGATGCTTAAGCAGGGTCAGCGGTACAATCAGCGGTATTTCACCACTCCGATAGCGTTCTATCACTTCACAAAGCTCTGCTTTGTCATCGGTGCTTAATTCTTTTTTTAAGTAGCCTTGAATATGTTGCAACACATTAACGTGGTTGCTGCGATTGACAACTATTTTAAGGATATTCATTAGTTGTGAAATATACTGATCGGCAATCTCCAAGAGATTATCTTTGCTTAAACGGGCCAACAATTGCCCCAGTTCACGATAATCGGCATGACTCATAATGATCAGTTTATGGCGGGCATGAAAATGAGTCAGTTTTTGAGCAGAAAGACCTTCTGCCAATAGCTGTTGCCAGCGATAGAGTACATAAACACGCTGGATAAAATTCTCACGCAAGCCCGGATCGCCAAGACGCCCTTCTTCTTCTACCGGCAACAACGGATTATTACGCATCATTTCTTGTGCGAAAATACCAAAACCTTCCCGGTGCGGCTGATTGCCTGCGTAAACCTTTACACGCGCCATACCACAGCTGGGCGAATCCTTTTTTAAAATATAACCGCATAACCCGGAATGACGCTCTTTTTGTTGTGCAGCAACGTCAAGTAAACGCTTTGTCAAATCCAGTTCGGGATTTTTAACCCCCACGCAACGTATGACATCATCGGTTTTTACCAGATGAATGGTAGGCCGTGGCACACCTAAACCAATAGCCACTTCCGGGCAGAAGGGATGAAATTCAAAATATTCACTCAGCGTACCGACAATATAGGCATCACGTTTGTGACTGCCATCAAAACGAACTTGTTCACCCAGTAAACAACTGCTAATGCCGATAGGGATTTTTTTTATCATGTCTGTTGTTGGGGGATTCAAATTTTTTCAGTCGATGCGGTAAAAGTGTATAGATTAAGGCGCTCGATTCCTTAAGCCCTTAAGGGGGGTCTGAATAATTACGATTGTTTCTTGCGGCTCTGCGATTGTTTCAGGTATCACAACGGGATTTACCGCCACGACCACAAGCCTTTTACTGGTCGGGATCATCATTTTATTAAATTTACGGTTTTTAAACCAGACGGCGACACGAAAGCCCAGTAATAAAACAATCAGTATTAAATAAAACAAAGGTTCTGCCAGATTACCTTTGAGTTGCCAGTAGTAATGAAGAATACCGGCAATTGCAGCAATATAAATATAGCGATGAAGTTTTTTCCAGTTTTTACCCATGCGCTTTTTAGCCCATTTGGGCGATGTCAACGCTAATAAAAAAACAATGGTATAAGCCAGTATTCCAAACCAAATATAAGAGCTTTCAATAATATCAGTGCCAATAATACCCCATCTCAGACCATGATCCAACAGCAAATAGGCCAGTAAATGCAAGGTCGCATAAAAGAAAGCGTACAAGCCTAACAATTGCCGATAATCGGTCATGCCACGCCATTTTGTAATCGTTTGAACCGGCGTAATAGCCAGTGTCAGCCACAAAAAACGTAATGACCAATCGCCCAAACGAATATGTAGGGCTTGAATGGCGTTTGAACCTAAATTGTCGAAAGCAATATCAATAAGCAACCATACCAAGGGTAATAAACCAGCGATTATCGTTAAAGACCACAAATTGTTTAATCGTAAAACCATCAGAAAAAATGCCGTAAGTCCATATCGCTGTACATTGAAGCTACTTGTTCACCATAGCCATTAAATAATTCAGTTTGCCGACGTGGCGTAAAAAAACTGCCGCCTAATTGACGTTCAGTATTTTGGCTCCAACGTGGGTGGGCAACTGTGGGATTTACATTGCCGTAAAAACCGTAGTCATTAGGTGCAAATTTATTCCATGTTGTAATGGGCGGTCTTTTTAATAGCTCAATTTTTACAATCGCTTTAATGCTTTTAAAGCCGTATTTCCAAGGCACAACCAGGCGCAAGGGCGCACCATTTTGCTTTGGCAGCGTATCGCCGTACATGCCAACAGCCAATATTGTCAACGGATGCATGGCTTCATCAATGCGTAAACCTTCGATGTAGGGCCATTCCAGCATGGTGTTGCTCAGTTGATTAGGCATTGCTTTGGGCTGATAAACGGCGGTAAATTTTACAAAATTGGCCGTTGACAACGGTTTAACCATTTTTAATAAACTACCCAGCGAAAAACCAACCCAAGGTACAACCATTGACCATGCTTCGACACAGCGAAGACGATAGATATACTCTTGGAGCGACTGCTGACGCAAAATGTCTTCCAGATAATAAGTACCCGGCTTTTCCACTTCACCGCTGATCTCTACAGACCAAGGGTCTGTAATCAGATTTTGCGCCAAGCTTGTTGAATCTTCTTTATTAAACGAGAACTCGTAATAGTTCGTGTAATTTTTGATGAGTTCAGCAGGCGTAAGGCTTAACGAATCAGATGAAAAACTGCCTTTGGGCAAATCTCCCCACACCGATTTATTGTTGGCTAATGTCGGCGAAATGCCCGTACCGGCAATCAGGGTTGCCAACATCCCTTTAATGAGCTGGCGACGGTTCTTAAAAACCAACGGATCAGTAATTTCACTGGATGGAATGTCTTTTTTTGTTTTTATTATCATCGCTGAAGTTATTTAACAGTCAATCAGTCTATCTATAAAGCGGGCAACACGCCACAGCTTAACTATTGTTCTCGGTAACTTAATTATTCATCCGCTATTGGCTTCAATAATCGAACATTGATGACACGGGTTTCAACGGATTTTATTGTTGGTCGAAAACTAAGTATTCAGTCCCCCTCTTTGAAAAAGAGGGGTTAGGGGAGATTTTATTAGATAAATCCCCCTCAGTCCCCCTTTTTCAAAGGGGGATGTTAATAATTACGTCGAAAAAAGCCCTTAAGTGCTTATAGGTACTACTTTCATAAGATTAAAAAACTTTTTTTATCCGTGTCTATCTGTCAAATCCGTGTCATCTGTGTTCTATTATTTAGCGGCTGAGTGTCACTTATTTTCTGCCTTTAGGTATTCGGCTCAATAATTTTTTGAATTTAAGTTCAGTAATAAATGCTAGTGAAAAAAGCTGTATAAAATTTTCAGCCTCAATTAAATCAAGGCCAATATGTTCAGGAACCGCTACTAGTCGAGTTCCAAACAGCCGATCCCAAATTGAAAAAACAATTCCGTAGTTACTATCGTGCTCTTTACGCAAGGTTGAATGATGTGTTCTATGTAATGAGGGCGTAATAAATACTTTTGAAATAGTCTCTTCATTTTTAACGCGAATATTGGCATGATGAAACAACACAAAAAATAATTCGACAATCTCAATAGAAAGTACCAAATAGGCATTCACGCCAATGACCACAACAAATACACATTTGTAAATAATTTCCAGCAACAAATCAAAAACGTGAAAGCGAAAGCCGGTAGTAACATGAAAGCCTTTATCACTATGATGCACTTTATGAAATCGCCAGAGATACTCGTATTTGTGGCTGGCAACGTGCCATAGATAAATGGCCAAATCAAAAAAAGCAAACGCCAGCAACCATTTAAGCGGGCCGTTCTCCAGGCCGCTTAATACCCCGTAAGAAGCAAATTGTTGCGCGACAATAAATAGTGAAGAGGCTCTTAATACGGTCAGGATGACGTTGTTGACCAAAAATGCAGTGGTGTTGGTAACAAACGATTCCTTAAATGTTTTCTGAGAAAACTCACGAAAGGGATGACGTTTCTCGATAATGATCAATAAAATAAAAGCAACTATGGCAAGGCCAAATAATGCTTCGTTAAAAAACATGCCACCGTCATGGCTGGCATTATCAGTTGCATTCATAAATAGGCCTTAATGGTTGACATTGTTTTATCAATTTTCTTTGCTGGTTTAAGTCCTCGGCTTTCAGGCCGAAAGGATCGCCCCGCAACAAGCGAAGCGACGTTGCTTTATCGGGCGCGGATTGGGGAAGAGATGCAGATCCCTTCTCAATCTTTGGCTTCATCCCAACGGGATGTTTCCTTATTGCTTACTTATTCAGGCTGGCGTTTAATAAATCGTTTAATTCTTTAATTTCATTACTGGCGTCAACTTGGTTCGTTATATCGTATTGCACACCCAGATAATAAATGACTCGATGTTTTTTATCGAATAGCGGCGTTATTTTTAAACGATTATGAAACAAGGTGCCGTCTTTTTTATAATTGCGCAAGGTGACTTCAACGGACTCGTGATTTTTCATGGCCTCGGCAATTTGATAGCGTGCTTCCTGGTCTCTATCTTCACCCTGAAGAAACCGGCAATTGTAACCAACGGTTTCTTCCTGGTTGTAGCCCGTCAAACGCTCAAAGGCCTTGTTTGCATAAACGATGGGGGAGCCTTCCAAATCAGGATCCGCCAAAGTGACACCATTGACACATTCATCTAAAATAGCGGAAAGTATTTGCGGAATGAGACCGCTATCTTTTTCAACAATAAAAGGCATATTTTAATTCCAATTCTTATAATAATTACGAAGCGATGAGCTATTTAGCCCGGAACAGCAGTGAGTAAATTTTTAATATTTTCAACCGTATTTTCTGCACCATCTTCAATGGCAGATCGAATCAGTTTTTGAAATGGACGCATAAAAACGTCAATTTCCGGCAATTCGAAACGAAAGGTTAAGCGAGTGGATTTTTGATCGCTACCTTCCAAAAAATAACTGTGTACATAAGGCTCGGTGATGCCTTTAAAGATAAGCGTCATAGAGGGTTGATAATGAGTTATTTCAAAAATCGATTCAACTTTTGTACCGTTGTCTTCACGAATTTGCTTTGCTTTGGCACCGACAAAAACATGGTTGCCATCGAGTGGTTCAAATTCAACAACTTCTAATGCCCATTTAGGGTAGTTATCATAAAAATGCTCACCAATATAATAAAATACATCGTTAATCGATCTGTTGATTTCAATGTTTGCCTCACCAGCAATTGGCTTGGATGAATCAAACGAAAATTTAATTTGCACTGCAATACCCCTCCCAGTTGAAATGATTACTCAACCTAATTATTGTTTTTATAAAAGCTCCCTGCAGAAATAACACGACTACTTTAATTTTATTTTTTTTGTTTTAAGTAAAATCTGCCTTTAATAGAACTTTATAGTTTTAACGTACCTTAACTTTTATAACATGCAAATTAAATTCTATAAAAAACGCCGGTTATCCTGTCGGGTAAACGTTGAATTTGTAGTTTTAAATAAAATCAGCTGCAAAGGCAAGTTATAGGCTCATAACCAATAAAATTTCCTTTTGTTATAAAAGGTAGCGTACATTAGCGTGTTGTCGCCGTAAAGTCATGCAAAAATTTGACTCTTATGAAATTTATGTGATGTTGTAATAATATTTGTAACTATTCAGCCGTTAAAAATAGAACACAGAAGACACGGATTTAACTGATGGACACGGATGAGCGAAGGTTTTCAACCTTTCATGAAATCACTTAAATATTTTTTTAGCTAAAAATAAAATCCGTTGAAATCCCTATAATCAGTGTCATCCGTGTTCCATTATCGAGGCCAATAACTACCCGGGTACTAACCCTATTTTTTACAGAATTTTTATGCATCCTCGCGACTTATGACATTTAAAATCCTTTTTTATATTATTTTTATGACACTCAATACAGCAAATCAGGCAAGTTCAGCATCGGAAAAAACCCTGCCACTTTGCCGGGATAGCCCTAATTGTGTTTCCAGTCAGGCACAAGATGCCCCGCATTTTATTGAACCCTTTAAAATAAAAGGCCAACCCAAAGCAGCATGGCAAGCGTTAAAACAAGCGATTAACAGCCAGAGTCGCATGGTGATTACCCATGAAACCAACGATACGCTTCATGCAGAAGCTACCAGTCTGGTGTTTCGGTTTGTGGACGATATCAACGTGATTCTTGATTCTGAAAAGCGTTTAATTCATATTCGCTCTGCCTCACGTACCGGCCATAGTGACTTTGGCGTTAATCGAAAACGACTGGAAGCACTACGTTTGCAACTGCAAAAAGCGCGTGTGATAGAATAATCATTAAATACCGTGCCGTTTTATCACCCGAGCTTGCAATGACCCGCTACACAAATTCCCTGTTTATTTTCCGTCGTGATTTGCGTTTGCATGACAACACCGCACTTAATGAAGCGCTACGCCTTTCCAGGCAGGTACTGCCATGCTTCATTTTTGATCCCCGGCAAATAGAACAGCATCCTTATCAGAGCAAACCGGCCTTGCAATTTATGTTGCAGTCCATAAGCGACCTTGAACAGCAACTGCAAATGACTGGCGGTAAACTGGGGCTTTATCATGCCTCGCCTGAGCAGGTTATTTGTGGTGTGTTCGAGCAACAGCAGATACAGGCTGTATTTATCAATCGCGATTACACGCCGTTTAGCAGACAGCGTGATGCCGAGTTGGCTGACGTTTGCAAAAAATTGGGGATAAGCTTATACATTCTCGCTGATGCGTTACTTAATGAACCAGAGCAAGCGCTTAAAAACGACCAAACACCCTATAAAGTTTTTACCGCGTTTTATAATAATGCCAGACAGTTTCATGTTGCCTTACCGCAGGCATTAACCAATAACCATTGGTTGCCACCCGCATCTGAATTCACCATCGACCAGCTGGGTTTATCATTAACGGAAGCCAAACCGGATGTTATTCAAGGCGGACGTAACCAGGCGCTTGTCATTCTTGATCAGCTCAATAAACAGGCTGATTATCAGAATACGCGTGATTTTCCTGCGCTGGATACCACCAGCAAACTTTCTGCACATCTTAAGTTTGGCACCTGTTCCGTGCGGGAAATTTATTATGCCATCACTGAAGAACTGGGTAGCGAACACCCCTTGTTAAGGCAGCTGTACTGGCGGGATTTTTTTACCCATATCGCTTATCATTTTCCTCAGGTTTTTGGCAGAGCATTTCTGGATAAATTTGCCAATCTGCACTGGGATAACAATCGCGATTATTTTCAGGCCTGGGCCGAAGGTAGAACCGGTTTTCCGATTGTTGATGCCGGTATGCGGGAACTAAACGCCACAGGCTTTATGCACAACCGGCTGAGAATGATCGTGGCGTCTTTTCTGGTTAAAGATTTACATGTCAGCTGGCGTTGGGGCGAGCGCTATTTTGCCCAACATCTGATCGATTATGATCCCTGTGTCAATAACGGTAATTGGCAATGGGCAGCTTCCACCGGCTGTGATGCCCAGCCCTATTTCAGGATATTTAACCCCTGGCTACAACAACAAAAGTTTGATGCCGATTGCCGGTATATATATCACTGGATACCGGAACTTAAAGCGCTGCCACCGAAAACCATCCATCAATGGGATAAAAAACACCAGTCCTGCAACTATCCGGCACCGATCATAGATCACTCCCAAGAAAGCCAACTAACCAAAGCGTGGTTTAAAGAATCCATTATTACCCAGAATTAGATTTTTCTTGGTTCCGGTTTGGGAGCCAGAGCAAGGCTAATTAGTTTACACCGATGTACTGCGTAGGAGCGACGCCCACGTCGCGATTTGGGGCGTTAGTCGTTAATCGTGAGGTGGGCGTCGCCACTACATCTACCTGTGTGGCGTTGTTTTTTATTGCCAGTAAAACGGGGACACTTTACAATTAAACCATTAAATATTTTTGATTAATTAATTCCTCATGCGCCACGCCATTGATCCAAAAATAGATTGTGTCTTTAAAGCCCTGCTGGGTTCAGAAGAAAACCGTAATCTGTTAATTCACTTTTTGAATGCATTTTTGGCGCAAGACCTTATCGAACCCTTGGTCTGGGTTGAAATCTTGAATCCGTACAATGATAAAGAATTTCTCAGTGACAAGCTCAGTATCGTTGATGTTAAAGCCCGTGATAGCCATGACAGGCTCTATCAAATCGAAATCCAACTGACCAGTTACGGTCATTTGCCCGCGCGTATTATTTACAACTGGGCCGACATCTACAGTCAACAACTTAAAAGTGGTCAAGATTATCTTCAACTCAAGCCGACTTATTCTATTTGGCTGCTGGCTGAAAACTTGCTTAGCGATGATAACGAGCACGTGCATCATTATAAAATGCGTGATGAACAAGGCAATACCTTGACTCCACATGGCGGTATATGGCTGCTGGAATTAAAAAAGTTTAAGGCAAGCCACGTTGAAACGGAAGATCAGCGTTGGTTAAAATTCTTTAGAGAAGGCGAGCAACTCAACGATGAAGCCTTGCCTGACTGGATGATTACCCGGGAGATGAAACAAGCCATGAGCACTTTAAGTACCTTTTCAGAAAAAGATCAGCACTATTATCAATACCAAGCCCGGCAAGAATATTTGCGTGAGCAACGCACGATTCAGCATGAATTAGAGCAGGCGAGGAGGGCACTATTACAAGCGAATCAGCGTGAAGAAGCCGCGAGAAAGCGTGAAGAAGCCGCGAAAAAGCGCGAAGAAGCCGCTCAAAAGCGCGAAGAATTGGCTCTTCAAGAAAAGCAAGCTGTTCAACAACGGGAAGAACTTGCAATAGCTGAAATCGAGCGGTTAAAAGCTCTGTTAGCCCAAAAAGAGTAGCGTTTTTCAGTCATTAAAATTACATTTTTGAAGTGATAAAAAGCAACTTTTTACATAGACCATCACTTCAAAGGATGCTGTCTAAACTTGGCTACCAACTTAAGCCGGGGCAGATAACTTTCCGGGAACGCCGAGCCCCAGCTCGGCATGGCATAGTCAAACCGATTGCTAACTATTGGTGACTACGCCGAGCTGGGGCTCAGCGCTCCCGGAATCAATAGACCAGTTTTATTTATCTGTCCCGCTTTAAATTGGTAGCCCTAAACTTAAGTCAGTAGTCTGCCAAAAAGACTTTGCTTGGACAACTGCTTTTAATTAATCCTCAAACAATGCCTGATACGCGCGGGCTGATTGTTCCGGTTGGCTCTCAAATAGCCCGCCGATAACCGCTAAAAAATCAGCGCCGGCCGCCAGTAATGGCGCACCATTTTCCGGCAAAATTCCGCCTATGGCGACAATGGGAAGCGTCAATAAAAGCTTGGCTTGTCGCAAGGTTTCAATGTGTGCGGGTGCCGCCAGTGGTTTTGATGTCGACGGAAAAAACCTACCAAAAGCCACATAAGTCGCGCCTTGGTTTTGTGCGTCCAGCGCCTGTTCGACAAAGTTATAACAGGAAACACCGATGATGGCATCAGCACCCAAGCGCCTTCTTGCCTGTGCAATAGCGCCGTCTTCTTTGCCGATATGAACCCCATCCGCACCTACACGGGCAGCCAGTTCAATATCATCGTTAATAATCAACGGAACTTGATACTGATGGCAGATTTTAACCAGTTCGCTGGCCAAAAAAACGGCATCAAGCGGGTTTTTATCACGATATTGCACAAGCACTGCGCCGCCTTTAATGGCCGAAATAACATCGTTAATAATGCTATCGCCGGATTTATTATCCGTTTGGGTAATGGCGTAAAGTCCGCGTGCCGGAAATCTCATGTATCTTCCTCCATCCAGAAAAACCGGTTGGGAATAAGCTGACCCCGACCCGGTTGATAAGCACTGTTTAATGAATTCCAGGTATATTCCTGCGCCTCCATAACCGCTTGAACAGGTTCCAGACCATGCGCCATCAAGGCTGCAATGCTGGTAGCCAAGGTGCAACCGGAACCATGATAGCTGGCAGGCAATCGATCCCAGGTATAGGTTTCCCAGCAACGGTTGTCATGAAACAGTTGATTGCTGACCGAGGGTGTCGATTCATGGGTGCCGGTAATCAGCACATAGTCACAACCTTGCTCCAGCAATTCCAGCCCGCATTCATCCAACTCGTCATAGCCTGCAAGCCTGCGTGCCTCTTCACTGTTGGGTGTTAAGACGGTAGTGCAGGGCAGTAATAAATCGACAATAGTGGCAATTAATCTATCATTGGATAATTCGGTGCCACCACCCGCAGCCAGTACCGGATCAAAAACAACCGGAATGTGCGGATGTTGTTTTAAAATCGCATAGATCGCTATGGCTGTTTCATGATGGCCGATTAAGCCGATTTTAAAAACATTAACGTGCAAATCATTAAGCAACGTATTGGCCTGACTGATAATGTTTTCGGGGCTTTGCGGAATCAGCTTTTTTACATTATGGGTATCTTGCTCGGTCAAGGCGGTAATAACACTGGCTGAATGACACTGATGACTCACCAGCGTTTCAATATCGGCCTGTATCCCGGCACCACCGCTGGGGTCATGACCGGAAAATGAGAGTACAACGGGACGGTTAGAGGACATGGGGCTTCCTTGAAAATAATGACGGATAATGCTTCAAATTTTTTGATTATACATTTTTGAATTGTTCTACACCCTTTAAATTAAATTGCCGCAAGTGACGCTCCCGCGTCACGCAACGCTGGAGCGTTGCCGGATGAATTCCCACGCCGGAGCGTGGGAACCAGGCTGATTCTGGGGGTTATTTTCTGCGTACTGCCTAGCATCTCACTTATAACTTAATCGCTAACTTTTTGTCGAGTGTCAATAACTCAAGCTGATAATACTTTGCGGTAGCAGCAATAATGGAGTCAGGTAATTTTGTTTGTTGGGCGCGTCTAAATTTAATTGTTTCGTCTTCAACCTCTGGACTGATGCCTAAATAGGTCATGCACTTTAACAAGGACTCAATAGCTTGTTTATCTGGCACAGTTAGATCGGGATAACTCAATAATTCTATACGGGTTATTGAGCTATAAGCACATTGATTGATTCTGATGGACTTGGCTTGCAATAACGCCAATATGGTCGGATTATGATTGTATAACCCAATGATAATATTGGTATCCAGTAGATATTTAATTCCATTCATCACGTAACGCCCTTTGTATTGCCAACGGGTCTTTATTTTTAAAACAAGCTATTTCAGGTAAATCTTTAACAAGGTTTATCAATAATTCTGACTCTTGTTTTTGCGTAATATAAAGATTAACAAGTCGCTTAATAATTTCACTAGGCGAGCTATGCTCTTGTTTAGCAACAGCTTCTAATGTCATTTCCAATTCTGGTTCAAGGTCGATAGATATCATAAAAATTCCTGGTTGAATTTTAAACGGTGATAGAAGTACGTAGTACGATGCTTAAACTGAGGTGTTCGAGCCGAACTATAGCCGATCATGATGGACAATGATTATTGCTTAAGTATGCTGGATAGAGTTTGTTCTGGCAATAAAATTGCCATAGAATTTGCCGAGAAAAAATAGGCGCATCATTTAAGTTTGTACCGCCTTCTTACATTTTTATACAACTGTTCGGGTGGAGCACAACAATCCTATCGTTTTTAAATTAAATTGCTTTTTACCAATGCGCTTAATCTGTGTATTATCTGGGCAACTTATTTTTTAGGGTCACCCGTTTTCCGGTTAATGGATTTTCAACACATAAAAGACAGTATTTCTTCCTCGCCTGCATTTGTTTTGGATGCCGGTGAGATTATTAACAATTTAAAAGCATTAAACACGTTACGCCATCGGTGTGGCTGTAAGGTTTTATATTCAATCAAGTCTTTGCCCTTAGTCTCGGTTCTGGAACTGGCAAAGCCCTTTATTGATGGTTTTTCGGTCAGTTCTTTGTTTGAAGCGCGACTGGCTAACGAGATTTTGGCAGGGCAGGGCGGCATTCATTTAACCACGCCAGGGATAAGACCTGATGAGTGGCAGGCTATGGCGGGTTTACTGACGCATATCAGTTTTAATTCGTTAACACAGTATCAGCGTTTTGCGGCGACTTGCCCTGTACAAACGGCCATTGGTTTACGTATTAATCCCAAGTTGTCTTTTCTTAAGGATGACCGCTTTGATCCTTGTCGACCCTATTCAAAATTGGGTGTTGATATTGATGAATTGTGGCAATCATCTTGTCTTGATCAGGTTAAAGGAGTGCATATCCATAACGTTTTTTCTGCAACCGATTTGATGCCGTTAATTAAGACGGTAGAGAAACTGCGTAGTTATTTTGGTAAAAGCCTGGCTCAACTGGACTGGCTGAATCTGGGCGGTGGTTATTTGTTTAATCAAATTAAAGATCACCGCCCGTTTATTGACTTGGTAAACCAGTTAAAAAAAGACTTTGATCTTGACGTTTATATTGAACCGGGCAAAGCGGTCGTTGGTAATGCCGGCTGTTTAGTGTCCACGGTTATTGACTGTTTTGTCAGTGACGGTAAAGCCATTGCCATACTGGATACCTCGGTTAATCATAACCCG
This sequence comes from Methylococcaceae bacterium, assembly GCA_037130115.1. GTDB lineage: Bacteria > Pseudomonadota > Gammaproteobacteria > Methylococcales > Methylomonadaceae > Methylobacter_C. The sequence continues at coordinate 5,030 of JBAXTQ010000022.1, read as the reverse complement.
GAAGTGTTTGAATATCAGCGCCAACCGGAATGTCATGAACACGATCCCAAGGGAAACTATCCTGCTATTTTAGCGGGGAGTACTTGTCTGGCCGGTGATGTGTTCGGGGAATATCGTTTTAATAAACCCCTGGCCGTTGGTGATAAACTGGTTTTTAAAAATGTGGGTGCGTACAGTCTGGTTAAAGCCAACCGCTTTAATGGCTATAATCTACCGGATATTTATGCTTATCAAGACCGGCAAATAAAAAAATTAAAACACTACTCCTATCAGGATTATCGCCAGCAATGGCTGGCAGATTGATGGCAACCAAAATAAGGAATCTAAACATGCAAGCAATTCTAATGACAGCCGCTGGCGAAGCGGATGTTTTAACCTGTCAGGAACTACAAGAACCTGAGATTTCAACCGCAACAGAACTTAAAGTTAAGCTGCAAGCGGCAGGCGTTAATCCGGTCGATACTAAAGTCAGGCGTCATGGCGTGTTTTATGACCAACCCTTGCCTGCGGTATTGGGGTGTGATGGCGCCGGCATCGTTGTCGAAATTGGCACCGGTGTTAGTCAATTTAAGGTCGGTGATCAGGTCTGGTTTTGTAATGGCGGTCTGGGTCGCGAACAAGGTAATTATGCCGACTATACCGTACTTGATGAACGCTGGGTTAGCTTGAGTCCCAAGACTTTTTCATTTGTTGAAGCGGCTGCAGCGCCCTTGGTATTGATTACCGCGTGGGGCGCTTTGTTTGATAGAGGCGGTTTGCAGGCCGGACAAACGGTGTTGATTCATGCGGGGGCAGGCGGTGTTGGGCATGTGGCGATACAATTGGCTAAACTGAAAGGTGCCAGAGTTATTGCTACGGTAAGTTCTGCACAAAAGGCGGACTTCGTAAAAAGCCTGGGCGCTGATGAAGCTGTTATTTATAAGCCCAACGGTTTCGCCGATGCAGTCAATGCACTTACCGGCGGCAAAGGGGCTGATCTGGTTTTTGATACGGTAGGCGCTGAGGTATTTAAGGAAAGTATCGCTGCGACGGCTCATTTTGGACGCTTGATAACTTTGCTGGATCCGGGTGAATTGAATCTCAGCGAAGCCAGAATGCGTAATTTACTGATTGGTTTTGAGTTGATGTTAACACCGATGCTAAGAGACCTGCCTGAAGCCAGGGATAAACATGTCGACATTTTAAATCAATGCGCACAATGGGCGGATAAAGGCCTGTTAAAACTGCATGTCAGTCAGCAGTTACCTTTAAAAGAAGCGGCTGTTGCCCATCAGTTAATCGAAGCCGGCCATACCACCGGAAAAATTGTTTTAACCATGTAAAATATAATAATGCCACAGTCTATTTATACTCGATCATCAAGTTTTCTTACCTTGACGTTCCCGAACTCAATGTGAAGATTGAGCACCAGAAACTGCGTAGGCCGAAATAAGGCTTTTCGAGCGCAAGCGAGAATAAGCGTTTCCGGCACGCTGTACGATATGCCGGAAACGCCACCACGCGCTACGCTTGGGTGGTCTTATTCCGGCCTACGCCTGAGGCCAATCCCGGATAAATCAAGATGTTTTCGTTAGTCGCTACGTGGGCGTCGCTCCCACGGTGGGAGTGATGCCCACGTCGCGACTATAGCGCGTGCTCTTCGTGTGGGGGACAGGTCTTGGATTGATGCTTACGAGAGCTCGCCAAGGCTGTTCATTTAATGTTCATTTTATAGCGTTACATTCATGGTTACTGAATCCCGTCATCCTGATTTATGTATAATGGAGGGAATATAGGGATGAAGATTTAACTAATTAATTTATAGAAGGCTATGGCAGAAAAAACAAGCAGGCGCGGCTCCCGATACGGCAACAAAAAACCGGTAAAAAAATCAGGCAATCATTGGTTTAGAAATCTGTTCCTGCTTTTTTCAGCGGGCGGTTTGTTTATGTTTATCAGTTATCTGGGCTATCTGGATTATAACGTTCGCAATCAATTTGAGGGCAAACGCTGGGCCATTCCTGCGCGGGTTTACGCCAGTCCGGTTGAGCTTTATGCGGGCTACGCATTGCCTCCTGAAAAATTTGAAGCCTTGTTAAAAATGCTGCATTACCGACAAGATGCCGAGTTATCAGTAGAAGGAACCTACTTTAAAGAAGGTTCACAAATTAGTGTAAAAACGCGTGATTTTGCTTTTTGGGATCAGCATCAACCCAGCATGCAGATGTCGCTGAGCTTTACCGATATGGGCATAGAATCGATTACGGACATAACAAAATCCGAGGAGGTTGCCATTGTCCGTATGGATCCCGTGCAAATTGGCAGTTTTTATCCCACGATTAAAGAAGATCGGGTACTCATCAAACTGGAAGAAGCGCCGGACTCTCTAATTAAAGGGCTGCTTGCTTCGGAAGACCGCGATTTTTATCAGCATTTTGGCGTTTCACTGAAGGGTATTGCCAGAGCGATGTGGACGAATGTTCGCGCTGGCGGCATGGTGCAAGGAGGCAGTACCATCACCCAACAGTTGGTTAAAAACTTTTATTTAACCAATGAGCGGCGCTTGTCCCGTAAAGTTAAAGAAGCCTTAATGGCGCTGATTTTAGAATACCGCTACAGTAAAAACGAGATTCTGGAAGCCTATTTGAATGAAATATATTTAGGTCAAAACGGTTCAAGTGCTGTTCACGGTTTTGGCTTGGCCAGTGAATTCTATTTTGGCAGCACCTTAAAAGATCTTCCTTTGGAACAGGTGGCCTCTTTGGTGGCGTTGGTGCGCGGCCCCTCTGAATATGATCCTCGCCGGTTTCCTGATCGCGCCTTGCAACGGCGTAATTTGGTACTTGAGCAAATGGCAGCAGAAGGCTACCTATCCAAGGATCAAGCCGCTCAAGCCATCGCCAAACCATTAAGTGTCATTCCGCGCATGCAACGTTCATCTAATCGCTATCCCGGTTTTCTTGATCTCGTCAAGCGGCAATTGAGACAGGATTATCGCGAAGAAGACTTAACCTCACAGGGATTAAGAATTTTTACTACGCTGGATACTCAAGTTCAGGATGTTTTGGAAAAGACCGTTGAGACCAAGTTAAAGCAACTTGAAAAAACGGCGCACGCCAATGAGCTTGAAACAGCGGTCATTGTTACCCGTCGCGATAGTGGCGAGGTGACCGCTTTAACCAGTGGTCGTGAAAATATGGCGGGTGGCTTCAATCGTGCGTTGGATGCCGTGCGCCCTATCGGTTCCTTAATCAAACCGGCGATTTATTTGACAGCTCTGGAATATCCCGACAAATATACCATCACCACACGCGTAAGCGACTCTACCATTGTGGTTAAGGGACAAAATGGCACCGACTGGATTCCTAAAAACTATGATCATAAAGAACATGGCAGTGTCGCTTTGCACACCGCATTAGCGAAATCTTACAACCTGGCTACTGTTCGTATCGGTATGGATGTTGGCGTAGCCAGAGTCGCCAAAACCTTAAAAAATATGGGCGTCACCCGGCCGCTTGATCTGTATCCTTCTTTATTACTGGGAGCCGCATCACTGACGCCCATAGAAGTGACCCAGATGTATCAAACGCTGGCTGGCGATGGTTTTTCAACACCCATCAAAAGTATTAGAGCGGTCGTTGATACCGATGACAAACAGTTACAAAGTTATCCCTTTACCGTTAGACAGGCGGTCGATCCGGCGGCAACTTATATCGTCAATACCATCTTGCAGGAAGTGATGCATGAAGGTACAGGAAAAGCGGCCTATTCGTCTTTTCCTAAAGATTATGGTTTGGTCGGTAAAACCGGCACCACCAATGATGCCAAAGATAGCTGGTTTGCCGGATACACGGGCGATTATTTATCCGTCGTCTGGCTGGGCAGGGATGATAACAAACCGATCGGCTTAACCGGTGCCACCGGGGCGCTGCCACTCTGGGTCGCATTAATGCAACAAATATCAACCCAAACAGTGAACCTGATTCCACCTGACAATGTCAAGTTGCTTTGGGTTGAGCCGGGTAGTGGTTTATTAACGAAGAAAGGCTGCGGAGGCGGCAAGCAATATCCCTACATTTCAGGCTCAGAGCCAACGACTTACTCAGGTTGCGGACAAGAGGTTTTTGACAAGGATAAATCGTGGTTTGAAGATTTGTTACCTGGCGACACCGAACAAACCGAGCCTGACCAAACTGAAAGTGTACCTACTAACCCCGGTGAACCGCAACCACAATGAATTCTAAAAGAGCATCCATGATTAAAATGATTATTTTTCGCCTGATTTTTTTGACTTTCTTTTTTATTAATAGCGCCGGTTATGCAGCAGACGAACCCGTCAAACAGTTGCAGGCATTTTTAAAGGCATCAAAGTCATTGACCGCTGATTTTAAACAAGTATTAATTAATGAAGCGGGCGATCCTTATCAAACCAGTTACGGCATTTTTTACCTGCAACGACCCGGAAAATTTCGCTGGGATTATTTAAAACCGTTTCAGCAACAAATTGTCTCCACTTCCGGAAAAGTCTGGTTTTACGATACCGATTTGGAACAAGTCACCGTTAAAAAACTTGATGAGTCAGTTGGCTCAACACCCGCCTTATTGTTAAGTGGCAATATATCACTGGAGGATAATTTCACCATGCAAGATCAGGGGGTTGACGGGGACATGCAATGGATTAAATTATTGCCAAAAAATCAGGAAAGCAGCTTTAAATATATTTTAATCGGTTTGAATAAAGGTTCATTGGGCGGCATGGAGTTAAGTGATAATTTCGGTCAACTAACCCGTATCTATTTCTCCAATGTACTGCTTAACCCCCCGATAAAACCGACCGTATTTGAATTTAAAGCCCCCAAGGGTGCCGATGTGTTTTCTGATTAGACGGCTTTTTTATTCACCACGAAGACACGAAGGACACGAAGAAAGAAAAAACTTCGTAGTGAAAGCTTTTAAAGCTAAAGCCACAAACCTTTAACCTTTAGCCTTTATTCTTCGCCTGGTTCCCACGCTCCAGCGTGGGAATTCATCCGGCAACGCTCCAGCGTTGC
>JBAXTQ010000219.1:0-6497 GCA_037130115.1 Methylococcaceae bacterium | reverse complement strand
ACTTAAGGTCATAATGATAATGTTATCCGGCCACAAATCCTGCCCGCAAAAAAGACTTTTTGCACCCAGTTCCCCGCTCATCGAATAATCCAGAGAAAGAATAAAGCGGTTATTAAAGTCTTTGAGTTCTAAAACAGTTTCATCGCTATAACTTTCACTACCTAATATCGGCAAATGATTTTGAGGATACTTTTTAACGCGTTGATAGCCACTATCTATCCAGAAGGTGAGGTGCGGAAAACAAGTCACCACCGCCGTGATTAAACGCTCATGGTCGCCCTGTTGCGTAATGGCATTTAAATCAGCGATATAAATCGTGTCAAAATTATAAAATCCCAGAAATGCCTCAATAACCTGGTAAATGTCCGAAGACTGACACAGCTTGGTATTAATGGGCTGATACTGGTCACGTAGACCTTGTCGGGCGTGAACCACAACACCGTCTTTTAAATCAATAACCGGAATTATTTTCATGGGTAAAGCCGCCTGCCGTTGTTCAGATGATAAAATGGTTTAATGAAAATTTTAGTATTTGAGTATATCACTGGTGGCGGCTTTAATAAGCAGGATTTACCGGATTCATTGGCAAGGGAAGGGCGATTGATGTTGCACGCGCTACTTGACAGCTTGCGTACCTATGCCAAGGATAAGAGCGGTAGTGAAATAAGCGTTGTGGTGATGGTGGATAGTCGCGTTAACGGCTTAATCAATACCGACGGGTTTGATGCGGCCATCATCAATCAGGAACACAATAGCCATGAAGAATTTGTGCGGTTAGCGTTACTGTGTGATGCGGTTTGGCCGATTGCTCCCGAGTTTGACGGTATTTTGCAAACACTGTGTCAAGCCGTTGAGTGGCTGGGTAAGTCATTATTAACCTCGCCTGCCAGTGCTGTTGCGGTAACCGGCAATAAATTTAACACATATCAACATCTTAAACAGCATCATATTACGACAGTGCCCACGCGGCTGTTTGCCGCCGAAACGTGGACGAGTCAGGATGACGCCCAGCAGTTGGAAGAAGAGCTGACCGGTAAAGTTGAAGAATGGTTGGTCAAACCTGTTGATGGCGTAGGCTGTACAGACAGTTATATACTGACAAGCCCGGATGATTTTGAGCAAATGCGCACACGTAAAGGTGACTATGTTATTCAGCCGCATATCCAAGGTAAAAAAACCAGTTTGTCTTGCCTGTTTAAAGACGGCACGGGCTGGTTGTTGTGCGCTAATTTGCAGCATTTCGACATCATCAATCAGCAATATCAGTTGTCAAAAATCATTGTAAATGATGATACCGATGTCAGTGGTTACAAGGAGTTGGTCGATACTGTCGCTCATGCGTTACCTGACTTATGGGGTTATGTAGGCATTGATTTAATAGCAACGCCGGAACAATTATTCGTTCTTGAAATAAATCCGCGACTGACCACCTCGTTTGTAGGCATTAACGCGGCATTAGGTATTAACGTCGCTGAAAATATCCTGCAATTACTGACAGGCGACCCCATCATCAAGTCAGTATGCAATCAATCCATAACCATTAAAGTGACTACACATGACTCAAACTAATACGATGGGCTGGGATATAGGCGGGGCGCATGTTAAAGCGGCCGTTATTAATCCGGCGGGTGACGTTATCGCCGTTTATCAACAGCCCTGTCCGTTATGGAAAGGACTGGATCAACTCCGAAATGCGGTAACGCTGATACTACAGGAAGCATCCGCTAGTCAGTATCAGCAGGCGATTACTATGACGGGCGAGTTGGTGGATTTGTTTGAAGATCGCGATGATGGCGTTAAGCAAATCATTGACACCATGATGACGCTGTTACCGCAAACACATTGTTTACTATTTGCAGGCTTGGCCGGATTTATTGACGCTGAACAGGTTAAAGGCGGCGATTATCAGGCTATCGCTTCTGCAAATTGGTTGGCCAGTGCCTCGTTTGCCGCACAAAAAGTGGCTAACGGATTGTTTGTTGATATTGGCAGCACAACCACGGATATTCTACTGCTCCATGACGGCAACGTGTTGGCGCAAGGTTACACAGATTACCAACGCTTAATATCCCAAGAGCTTATTTATACCGGTATCATAAGAACGGCAGTAATGGCGGTAGCCCAGACTGCAAGCGATCAAGATCAGGAAATCGGCATCATGGCCGAGTATTTTGCTACCATGGCCGATGTGTACCGCGTTACCGGAGAGCTTAACGAATTACACGACCAAACTGAAACGGCTGATGGTGCAGAAAAAACCATCACGGCCAGTGCCAGGCGGTTATCGCGCATGATAGGCAGTGATTTTTTCCCTGAAGAGCTACCTCGCTGGCGACAATTTGCGGAAAACATTCGCGCCCAACAATTACAAAAAATACAGAGAGGTTGTGAGTGCCGGATAAAAAACGTCGATTTTTCTAAAAATAACCCACTGATAGGCGCTGGAGTCGGGCGGTTTTTGGTTAAACAAATCGCACAGTCATTAGATTATCCTTATCTTGATTTTGCTGACTTGTTTCCGGAAGCTACCCATCAAACCGGATTGACTACAGCCGATTGCGCCCCCGCCGTTGCTGTAGCCTGTTTGGCTAGAGAAATTTTCTAAATGGAGTTTTCTGGGAGTGCGTATGAAATAACTTGGCATCTTGCTCCCTCTCCCTTCGGGAGAAGGTTGGGGCGAGGGGGTACATGGTCATATAAATATCATACAAGGGGTTTATCATGCTTACCGAAAGACTAAACGGAGTTTTTCCTTGTTGTTGAATAACACCGATTCCAAAAGGTAAAATCGATCATGCTTGTAGCTATCAATACTTTTTCTGATGAATAAACCGATAATGCCTATCAAGCCGACAAAGATCAAATCTGAGGCGAGCCTTGAGCGCAAGCCGGTAAAGATCAAACCCGAGGCCAGTCTTGAACGTAAACCGGTAAAGGTTAAACCCGAGATAAGTCCTGAACGCAAGCCGGTAAAGGTCAAGCCCGAGATAAGTCCCGAACGTAAGCCGGTGAAGATCAAACCCGAGATGAGTCCCGAACGTAAGCCGGTAAAGATCAAACCCGAGGCCAGTCTTGAACGTAAACGGGTAAAGGTAATACCCGAGGATAGTTTTGAGCATGAACTAGAGAAAGCCAATCCTGAGCTTAGTCTTGAACGTAAGCTGACGAATATCAAATCCGAAGCAAGTCCCGAGCGTAAGCCGGTGAAAGTCAAGCCTGAGGTTAATCCCGAACGTAAACCCCGAACCCGTTCGCCACGGCAAGCACCAAAAAAAGTGCTAGCCAAGCCGCCAGTCCGTAATTTGCGCTACAGGCTAATGTTGATCAGCCTGGAGGTGCTGGGATTGGCGGTTACGGCGGTTTCAGTCATCATGGTTATTTTGGGTTATTCGGCTAACTGGTTTTCAGGCGACCGCTTTTTTTCCAGTTTATTGCCTTTTGCAATCGGCGTATTGGCGTTGATTGTGGCAACGGCCGGCTTGCTGATAGGCTGGTGGAAATTGCGGAAATGGTTGCAGGGCTGGGCATTGTTTTTGCCTCCAATCTTGTCCATCTGTCTTGCCGTGCTGATCGGTTGGATCTCGATGCAAGATCAATTTGCCCTGGCACGCGGACACTTTCGCACCTTGGTGGGTGGCAAGCACGAGGCTGGCAGGGTAACGCTGGCGCATCAGGTCTATGCGGCTTATCGTCGTTATGATCCGGCGCAATTGCTGCGAATGGTGCAACGCGCACAAGCTTATAATCCAGCTATCAAAGAAGCGGCCAAGGCATTTGATATTGATCTTAATTTGTTGCAAGGCATCGCGGCGGCAGAGTCTTCTTTTTTACCGCGTAACAGTGTCGATGGCGGTCGCGGTTTATTCCAAATTACCCAAGTACCCAAAGCGATCATAGAACAGGCCGGCAAGCGTTTGTCAGAGCACCAACTGTCATTAAACAACCCGAGACATAATGCCTTTATTGCCGCCGCCACCCTAAAATTCTACCTGGCCGAGATGAATGATGACTTATTTCTGGGCTTGCTGGCCTACAATATCGGCCCTGCCAACGGCGGTCTTAAATTTATCATGCAACAGTATGGCGCGACTGACTTTGTCACCATACAACCTTACTTGCAACTGCTGCCCCGTGATTACCCCATTCGGGTTTTATCCTATTCCCTGGCATTTAGACTGTGGCAAAAAGAAGGCAAGTTGCTGGCTTATGAAGAAGGCAAAAATGCCCAGCATATCCAGCGTATTGGTATACCTGGATTGCTAATGGATTTTTAGAATTTTTCTTGCGTCAGATCATTCTTCGAGTTTCGTAGGAGCGACGTCCTCGTCGCGATTTGAGGCATTGGTCGTTAATCGCGACGTGGGCGTCGCTCCCACAACTACGTTATCGGGTTCCCAAGCTCCAGCTTGGGAACCAGCACTGTGTAATGCAATTTTTTATATTTTCTTGCTATTGTTGAATTAATAAAATGGACTTTTGCTTGCTTGCTTGCTTGCTTGCACAGCGCAATGTCTAACTGTATGAAAAATAAAGTTATTAGTGGTTGCTTAGGTAGCAATTGGTGAGCTTGTTTTTATGTGGTATTTCTTTAATGTTTCATATAATCAACCGGTAAAAAAACATGAAAACAAAATTTTTAACAACAGTAGCAGTATTGGCGCTTAGCCTTAGCGCCGGTGCCCAAGCATCGCTAACGTCCAGTGGCCCTTTGACTGTTTATGACTCAGTGCAAAACCTCACCTGGACTAAGAATGCCAACCTCAATGGAACTATGAATTGGTCGACAGCGGTAGCTTGGGCTAACAACCTGAATTATGCCGGTTACACGGATTGGGTACTGCCCACTATCGACCAATTGACCACGCAATTTAGCACTAATTTGGGTAAGGCGGCGGGTGTGCCAATTATATCCAGTCATAATGGCGACTATAATTTGTTTACTAATATCCAGAGCTATAATTATTCCCAGAGCTATAATTATTGGTCGGGTAGTGTGTTCGCGCCCAATTCAATCTTCGCGTGGTACTTCGGTACCGGCCTTGACGGATCGTACATCGACTATAAGTTTCGCCCGTTATACGCATGGGCTGTTCGTCCGGGCGATGTTGCCGCCGTTCCGGTACCCGGTGCGTTTTGGCTCTTCAGCAGTGCTTTGGTCGGGTTAATGGGCTTAAAGCGACGCGGTAACATCTGGTAATTTGCCACTTCGGGTTATTGGGATTTTAAAAAACACCCCCAAGCCTTTTGATTTGTAGGGGTAGAAAATTTGTACGGGCAGCTTATCTTCTGCCCCTACTACGTAGGAGCGACGCCCTCGTCGCGATTTGAGGCGTTGGTCTTTAATCGCGACGTGGGCGTCGCTCCCACAACTACGTTTGCGATTGCTTTTTTTATTGCCAGTAAAACGGGGACACTTTACAATTAAATGATTAAATATTTTTGATTAATTCGGTACTGGAAGCTCTAGCTTCCTGTCTCGCGAAGCTAGAGCTTCTCAATACTGGTTCCCAAGCTGGAGCTTGGGAACCAGTCCAGCTTAGCGTAGGGGTGGCGTTCCCGGCATTACGAGTGGTGGTGCCGGAAACCCCGTTCTCGCTTACGCGCAAACAGACTTATTCCAACCTACAAAGCTTTTGATTTTCTTCGTGTCTTCGTGGTCAACTGTCTTCAAATCCCCCCAATTATTTCACTACCACTGAGACTCCCCAGTTTCAGGATCGTACATTTCATGGACAATTTTATGGCGGTTGGCGATTAATTCTTCGATGCTGGGTGAATTGCTCATGGCGCGTGAAATAGCCAGTTTCATGGCTTCGTAGTTGGTGCGATATAAATCTTTACGATCCAACTCAGGGTTGGTGGCGCATTCGGGCGCTATCCATAGCATCGCAATGATGCACAAATCATTGGCTGTATCGGCAGGAATAACACCGGCGATAACGCTGTCAATAACCGCATCGGCAACGGCCGACTGCACGGGGCCGCCAAATAAATTGATATAGGCGGAAGATTTCATGGTCACTTTGGGGACGATTATCGTCGCAGGGCGCACTTGCTGGTTGCAGGCGCGGATAGCAAACATGCGGGTATGACCTTCAGTTTGACCCATCAAATTTGCAAAGGCATTTCCTGCGGGGCCTTTGACACTGCCAATAAGAATTTCAGGCATGGCATCAGTGCCTTGTCCTTCGCTGGAAAATACGGTTGCTTCACCGGTTCTAAACCAAATTGTATCTGACATTAAAAAACCTAAACGAGTAGTGATATAAAAACAGGCATTTTATGACGGATGGCCAGAGGCGGCAATACTTATCTATTTTGCCAAAATAGTGCAACGGCAAAAAGGCAGGGGGAAACCATTTTGTTAACTTAACTATACGACATCCAAAGTGACCGATGGCTGAGCAGAGTCGAAGCCCGGTTATGATAAAATGGTAACTACTCAGTCCCCCTCTTTGACAAAGAGGGGTTAGGGGAGATTTTATTAGATAAATCCC
>JBAXTQ010000218.1:0-6498 GCA_037130115.1 Methylococcaceae bacterium | reverse complement strand
GAGTGCAATCGCTTTAGCTATTGCTTGCAAAACAGCTAAAGCGGTTTTACTCCAGCCGTACTTATTATTACGATGCTTAATTGTGGGCAATGCCGTTAAGTTACGCGCAAGTTGTTTAAAAAACCGGAGTGCAATCGCTTTAGCTATTGCTTGCAAAACAGCTAAAGCGGTTTTACTCCAGTTGTATGCCTAACTTAACTGCATTGACCTTCGACAAAAAGACCGAAGTTAAACCTGACCGACTTATAAAACCAGTCAGTTTTAACCTTCTCCATTTTTTCAACCTGCTGCTATTTTTAAGCGTCCAGGTTATTTTTAAAATCATGCAGAACATTCTTGTTCGCCACCCGAATGATTTAACCATCGACTGGGCTCAGCGAGTGGTTAATAACCATTCAGCCCACATAGTGGTTTCCAGTGTAAACATTATTTCTGTTGAAATTGGGACGACAACGCGTGTGCGTGTCAAAGTGAAACACAATCAACCCAGCCTGCTACCCGAACAATGGTTTGTAAAGCTGCCCTCGCTGGCTTGGCAAGCAAGATTAATCACTGCTTTACCCAGACTGCTGCATACGGAGGTGCGCTTTTATAATGAAGTTGCCCCGTCGGTATCGGTTACTGTACCGGATCTTCTGGCGGCACAAAGCCGGTTTGGCAAAGGTGCAACACTAGTGCTTACCGATGTAAGCAGTTGTGGCGCTCTATTGGGAAATGTGGGGGATGCCTTAACATTTTCTCAAGCCACCCAGGTTGTAGAAGAGCTTGCCCGCTTTCATGCCTGCTTTTGGAAAAAAGAAAGGCTTAATCATGCCTATCCCTGGTTGGCCGGCCCGGTTCGTCGCTTGGAAGACTTTTTGGGTACCGCAATGGCGGTTCCATTGATGAAAAGAGGACTACATAAGGCGGGCGATCTTGTGCCCTCAAAACTTCATGCCAGGGCAATTCATTATGCCCGTCATCGCCGACAGGCCATGCGCTTTCTTACCGATGCGCCACAAACACTCATTCATCATGATTGCCACCCAGGCAATTTATTCTGGAATCAATCTCAACCGGGTCTTCTTGATTGGCAACTGGTTCGCTTTGGCGAGGGAATAAGCGATATTGCTTACTTTCTGTCCACCGCTCTTGAACCTGAAACCCGACGACGTCATGAAGCGAGACTGATCACAATTTATACCCAATGTCTTGAGAATAACGGTATCGAAAATATTAATGCCACTGTTCTGCTACAACGGTATCGCGCTCACCTTGTCTATCCCTTTGAAGCCATGCTGGTAACACTGGCAATTGGCGGCATGATGAATCTTGAAAGCAACCATGAACTCATACGCCGTACCGCTGCTGCCATAGAAGACCTTGATGCATTTGCGGCCATACCGCCTATCAAGTAGCTTGCTCTTTAGCCATTCATTACTTGGCGTAAGAAAGGCTTTAACGGCGATTGTTAAGTCCGCTACTTGCCCCAAACAGGCCAAGTGTTTTCACAAGCCTTTATCAATCCCCCGCCACTTGTAATACAATACCCGAGGTTAAGCTGATTGGGCTGTTAACAATCAACAAACATGACTGATGTTTCAACGTTAATAAGCCAACGAAGAAGCTGTTGCAATAAGCGACATTTAATAATTATAAAAGAAAGAGGATACAGTTTTATGTGTTGGAGCGGGGAAGCGTCAGGCGTATTAGCCATCGCAGGTCTTAGTACTGCAGCGTATGTTGCACTTAAACAAGGGGAATCCAAAGAGCTTTGGATTCCATTAACTTATTTTGCCTTAATGGAGTTATTACAGGCAGTCACTTACGTCTATATCGATTTATGTGATAATCCGAATAATCAGATACTCACGCTGTTGGGTTATTTACATGTTGCGTTTCAGCCATTTTTTGTCAACATGGTGGCCATGTACTTTATTCCGAACAGCGTCAAATTAAAAATCCGCACGACCGTTTATACGATTTGCGCAATCGGTTCGGTTGCCATGCTCATCAAAATGTATCCATTTGGCTGGGCGGGCACTTGCAACATTGGTGTGGAAGGTTTTTGCGGCCCCAGTATTTGCTCAACATCGGGCTCTTGGCATATTGCCTGGCAAATGCCTTTGAACGGCATCATGTCAGATCCTGTTAAATGGTTGTTTGGTTTTAACTGGGGTCTACATGCCTTCACTTATATTCTGGTGTCTTTTTATATGCCGTTAATGTATGGCTCATGGCGCTTTGTGGGCTTCCATTATCTGATTGGCCCCCTTATTTCCGATATTACGACGACCGATCCCAATGAATATGCCGCCGTCTGGTGTCTATTCTCTATTGCCCTGTGTGTATCCGTCATTAAATCACCGATCAGAAAGTATCTGCACGTTAAAAAATGGCCGTTTTATAAAACCGAAATTGGCGACTCGCTCTAATTTAGGCAGGCATTTTTAATTATCACGAAGGTCGGGTTAGCGACAGCGTAACCCTATACACATCAACTTAAAGATTTAATTCACCACGAAGACACGAAGTTCACGAAGAAAAACCAAAGAAAAATCTTCGTGCTCTTCGTGTCTTCGTGGTGAAATGTCTTAAGTATCTATGTCGGGTTACGGCTAGCGCCTAACCCGACTCCTTCGTGGTTCTGCTTATTGCATCATAACGCTTTTTCTTTTTGCGCCCCAGTTTCCGGGTTTTGGATTAAATACACCCGCGCAACGTTCGCCGCAAAAACGACAACAACCAGACTCATCCAGATTCCATTCAGACAACTCGTACCAGTCACGACCTATCAATAACTGACCGCAGCTGTGGCAATAAGTACTGTCTGCCGACTTGTCATGCACATTGCCGACGTAGGCATAATGCACCCCGTTTTTTAAAGCAATTTGCCTTGCGAGTAATAAAGAAGCAATCGGTGTGGACGGCTTATCAAGCATCTTCCAGTCAGGATGAAATGCCGAAAAATGCATGGGTACATCCGCTCCCAAATTCTCAACCACCCATTGGGTCATGGCTTCCAGTTCTGCTTCGGAGTCATTTTCACCGGGAATAATTAACGTCGTTAATTCCAGCCAAACTGAAGTTTCGTGTTTAATATATTTTAATGTTTCCAAAACAGGTTCCAGATGCCCGCCCGTTATTTGATGATAAAAACGCTCGGTAAAGGCTTTTAAATCAATGTTGGCGGCATCCATCCATTGATAAAATTCAGCTCTGGGTTCCGCGCAAACATAACCCGCAGAAACCGCCACTGATTTTATGCCAAGACTCCGGCAAGCTTTGGCGGTATCGAGCGCATATTCATGAAAAACCACCGGATCATTATAAGTATAGGCAACACTGTCGCACCCATAATCCAACGCGGCCTGAGCGATGGCATCAGGAGATGCCTTACTCATCAGCGTATCCATTTCTCGCGACTTGCTGATATCCCAATTTTGGCAAAACTTGCAGGCCAAATTACAACCCGCCGTACCAAAAGAGAATACGGGGGTTCCGGGTAAAAAATGGTTTAGCGGTTTCTTTTCGATAGGATCAATGGCAAAACCGCTGGAGCGACCATAACTGGTCATGACCAGTTGATCATCCAGATTCTGTCTGACGAAGCACAGACCCCGCTGGTCTTTGTGCAACTTGCAAAATCTTGGGCAAAGATCACATTGAACGCGGCCATCGTCTAATTGTTGCCAGTAGTTAGTCTTCACCGTGTCATGGGTAATAAAAACAGTCATTTTCATTCTCCTCTGGAACCGTTAGCAAATCATCTTGTCACAGCCCGTTATTAACATGCAGTATCTGTCGTTTAGCTAATAGATTATAATATTTATTGTTGCTTTGCAAAGATCCGCATTAATTTTTTACCCGGAAATAAAGGAGACGCTAATGAACAGACAACCCGCCGTGGCAGGCTCTTTTTACCCTGCCAATCCAATACAATTACATCAAATGCTGGACAATTATTTAAACGATGCTGAAGCCGGTGAAAAAGTACCCAAAGCCATCATCGCGCCTCATGCCGGTTACATTTATTCAGGCCCGATTGCCGCAACGGCTTATGCCCGCTTAAAAAAAGCGCATAATCTGATTACCCGCGTGGTTATCATTGGCCCATCCCATCGTGTCGCATTTAAGGGTCTGGCCGTAAGCAAAGCGGAAGCATTCATTACTCCGTTAGGCTCTATCACTGTCGACCAGGAAGCCGTAAAAACTATCGCCAAACTACCCTTCGTCGATTATCTTGAAGAGGCGCACACTTACGAGCATAGCCTGGAAGTCCATTTGCCTTTTTTACAGGAAATGCTGGATGACTTCAAAATTGTGCCCATTGTCGCTGGCGATGCATCACCGGAACAAGTCAGTCAGGTTATTGATGCGCTGTGGGGCGGCGATGAAACATTGATTGTTGTCAGTTCTGACTTAAGTCATTATCACGAGTATGCTGCCGCAAAAAAGCTCGACAAAACAACCAGCGCAGTCATAGAACACCTGCAATATGAACAGCTCGCCGATGATTCTGCCTGCGGTAAAGTACCCGTCAGTGGCTTGTTAAAACTGGCACGGGAAAAATCACTCACCATTAAAACAATCGACCTGCGTAACTCCGGCGATACCGCTGGCGATAAAAGCAGAGTTGTGGGGTATGGCGCTTATGTCATTGACTAAAGAACATCAGCAACGCTTACTGGAGTTGGCAAAAAGCTCTATCCAACATGGCTTGCAAACAGGCAGACCCTTAACAATTAATAGCACTGATTTTCCGGAGGAATTAACCGTCAAGCGTGCGACTTTTGTTACCCTGCAAAAACACCGGCAACTGCGTGGCTGTATTGGCATGTTGGAAGCCGTCAGGCCGCTGGCCGAAGATATTGCAGAAAACGCTTTTTTAGCGGCCTTTAAAGACCCCCGTTTTCCGCCACTGACCGATGAGGAATTTAATGAACTGGAAATACACCTGTCCATATTAACGCCCTCAGAACCGGTTATCTTCACCTCGGAACAGGACTTAATAAGCCAACTACAACCGGGCATAGACGGCTTAATATTGGAAGAAGGCCGACGACGGGGAACTTTTTTACCCTCGGTTTGGGAGCAACTCCCCGAACCGGAACAGTTTTTGCAGCATTTAAAACAAAAAGCAGGATTACCGCAGGATTATTGGTCTGACAATATTAAAATTTATCGTTATCGGACTGAAATGATTGCTTGAGTATCCATTAAGGCAACTGGCAATGAATAAACCCCTAATTTCTAGTGGTAGGGTGTGCATCACGCACCTAAAACCGCATCCACTAAACGATTTTATTTGCACCACAATCTATTATTTGCAGCCTATTGGGTTTCTTTCTCTGGCATGGTTGTGGTGCGCGATGCGCACCCCATAGGCACCAAGTTAAGACATTCCACCACGAAGACACGAAGATTTTGCTTTGGTTTTTCTTCATGAACTTCGTGTCTTCGTGGTGAATTAATATATTTAAGTTGATGTGTATGGTGGTGCGCGATGCGCACCCTACTACTTCGTGTTACATCGAAAGCCTTTTTAGCACCTTGCTTTTCTTGTCAAACCGCAACAATCCGCTATTTTTTTGGGCGCATTGACAAAAAATGTGCCTTGTATATTGGAACTGGACTATGATATTGTTTAACTTCAAACTACTCATTGATTACTTTTTTAAGATCATCTGAGCTTCTATTTTGAATCAGGTTATTTTTGCTCTTACCTGTTCAAGTCATGTCTCTAATCGTTTTATTGGGCTTTACAACTAACTCGGTTACTTTAATAACCGAAGTGGAAAAATTAAAATGACAAATCACCGACTATTTTTATTAAGTTTTCTAACCGTTTCATGGGTTTTTCTAAGTGGTTTTAACAAACCCGTTGATAACACTATGATCGTTGTAGAAACCCAGAAAACAGAACGAGAACTCCAGGCAACCGAAACTGAAAACATCAAAAAAACGCTGGACACCGAACCCGTAAAGGCAAAAAACAACACGCTGCCTGTCAAAAGAAAACCGCAAAAAATAACCCTGGCAAAAAATATCAGTGACGCTGATGAAGAGAACCCCTCTCAACATGACGAATTTGAAAAACGGCTGGATCTTTCTGTTCCATTTGAAGATTCAGAAAACATAGGCATAAACAATGTCCAAAAAGCAGTGGCACAAAGCTTGGTGACTAATATTTTTGCCCCGGAAACCAAAAAAAAGCCGCAACCGCTGGAATTAAAAGGCGGATTTTTGATGTCTCCGGAACCGGAATTTGAAAAACGAAAATCTGTTGATGGCGCAGGAATTGTTATTAATCTTAAACCCTGATTTAATAAGCGCGTAACGACTCAGTAGATATAGGCTTTAATCATGGAACACTGGTTATACGGGTTTCAACGGATATTATTTTTAGTGCAAAAAGACCATTTAAAATCTTCTCTTATCTGTGTCTATCAGTCAATCTTCAGGTTTTTAATTCTTGATTTCGGGGAATTCAGCGATAACAAGCATTAAGCGTAGGCC
>JBAXTQ010000217.1:0-6500 GCA_037130115.1 Methylococcaceae bacterium | reverse complement strand
GCAAAATCTTCGTGTTCTTCGTGTCTTCGTGGTGAAATGTCTTAACTTGATGGTCGAAATTATTTATTTGAAAACGTATAAACCCAAATCCCCCGATTTTTTATTGGACTCTGCATGTATTCCCAAGGCATCAAAAAAAACATAGTCGTCCGCACCTTTAAAAAAAACCGTTCGCTGGCAGGTGATATTCATCCCCTGTTGGAGCGGTTATTTTTAGCGCGGGGTATCACGTCCGAAACAGAGCTGGACAGGACGCTGTCAAAACTGCCATCGCCGTGGTTATTGTCGGGTATGGAAGCGATGGTGGAGCATTTGATTACCGCCATCAATGAACAACAACGGATTTGCATAGTCGCCGACTTTGACGCCGATGGTGCCACCAGTTGCGCGGTTGCCATCAAAGGCTTGCAGTTATTGGGGGCAGGGCAGGTGTCATTTGTGGTTCCCAATCGCTTTGAATACGGTTATGGCTTAACGCCGGAAATTGTCGAACTGGTTAAGCTGCAAAATCCTGAGGTCATTATTACCGTTGATAACGGCATATCCAGTATTGACGGCGTTAAGGCGGCAACAGATGCCGGTATCAAAGTGCTGGTGACCGACCATCATTTACCCGGTCACGAGTTACCCGCCGCCGCTGCCATCGTCAATCCCAATCTGCTTAATGATAAATTCCCCTACAAATCGCTGGCAGGCGTGGGCGTTATCTTTTATGTACTCATGGCCTTGCGTAGCCGGTTAAGGGAACAAAACTGGTTTGAGAGCCATCAGGTTCCCGAACCCAATCTGGCGCAATTGCTGGATTACGTTGCGTTGGGGACGGTTGCCGATGTCGTTGCGCTGGAGCAAATCAACCGGATTTTGGTACATCAAGGTTTATTAAGAATACGCACGGGGCGTTGTCATCCAGGCTTGAATGCACTCATTGAAGTCTCGGGGAAAAATCCCCGAACCATTATGGCCTCTGATTTGGGCTTTTCATTGGGCCCAAGACTCAATGCAGCAGGGCGTATGGATGATATGTCACTGGGTATTCAATGTTTATTAACCGATGATCCGGCGTTGGCAAAAGACATGGCGTACCAACTTGATCAGTTGAATAATGATCGTCGGGAAGTTGAAGCCGTTATGAAGCATGAGGCTATGGCTTACTTAACGGACATGAAAGCACTGGATAGACACCATTTACCGTCCGGTGTTTGTTTGTTTGATGCCAACTGGCATCAAGGTGTTATCGGTATTTTAGCGTCACGTATTAAAGACCAGGTACATCGACCGGTTATTGCTTTTGCTCCGGCGGGCAAAGACTTAATAAAAGGCTCTGCCCGCTCTATTCCGGGTGTGCATATTCGTGATGTGTTAAGTGATATTGCCGCGTTGCATCCCAAATTACTCAGTAAATTTGGTGGTCATGCCATGGCCGCCGGCTTAAGTTTAAATATGCACGACTATCCGGCCTTTGCCCTGGCTTTTGATGAGATGGTCGGTAAACGCTTGGCGAGTGTTGATTTGGAACAAAAAATACTCTCTGATGGCCAACTGACTGAGCAGGAAATGTCGCTTGAAATCGCCGATTTATTACAAAATGCAGCCACCTGGGGTCAAGAATTTCCGGAACCTGTTTTTGACGGCGTGTTTGATGTGATTCAAGTGCGCATCGTAGGGCAACGCCATCTTAAATTGGTACTAAGAAAACCTGACGGTGATCTGGTGATCGATGCCATCGCTTTTTTTGTCGATAAACCTGAACATTGGCTGGGCTTAAGACGAATCAAAGCCGCTTACAAACTCGATATTAACGAATTTAGAGGCAATCGAAGCGTACAGTTTATTGTGCAATATTTTGAAAAAATAACTTAAATTCCGGGAACGCCAAGCCCCAGCGTGTAGGGTGTATAAGCGAAGCGCCACACCGAATTGAATTACGAACGCGGGACGGGGTTTGCAGTCCTGCCCCAAGCGTTTGGTATTAACCGTTATTCAAAAAGTTTGCGTTAGTTAACTCGCAATAAATAACCCCCACCATCGTTCCTACGCTCCTGCGTCACGCAACGCTGGAGCGTTGCCGGATGAATAAAGTCGAATTAATTTTTCGCACTTGGCAATGAGACGTTGCTTAACCGTTTTAAGGTCGCTCAATTTGAAATTCCCGGTTTTGGTAAACAATAACCAAGCTGTCAGGGCGGATTTCTTTGAGTAGCATGGCGTCTTTTATTTGCTGGCCGGATTTATATTTGACCATATCAATCATGACGAAGCAGTCTTCAGGATGTTCTGAATAGACAAATACATTGATACTCAACTTCGGCACTGTCTGGCGAAAGTCATAGGGCAGATCGCTTAAAAACGGGGGGCCTTTTTTTACGGGGAGCGTTTTCGGAGGAATGGGTTCAAGGTTGGCAGCAGTCTCAATTTCGATGGGTGCTGGTGCCGGTAGTACGGGTTTGTTGGTAATAGGCAGCGGTTTGATTGCGTTAGCAGTCGGTTTTTTTGTGACAGCTATTTTTTCCGGCTTTTGTGTCTCAACCCATTCTGCAATCGAGGTTGTTTTGGTTTCTGTTTTTTGTACAGTTTTTTCCGGTTGAGTCACTTTATCCATCACAATGGCATTGCCCCTGGCTTCTTGTGCAGGCAGCAATTTTGATACCGGTTGCACGGTTAGGTCAGGCGTTGGTATCGGGTTCTTTTGAATAAACCAAACAAGGCAGGCAATCAGCAACACATTGCCGGTAACCAGAACAGCGTAAAATTTCGCTGTCTTGTTGCGGTTTTGTGGCGGTTGCTGGAGACGGATTTTGTCCGTTACGGTTTCAGGCTGAACAGCTTGTCTTTCTTGTTCTGATTTACGTAGGGCATTTAGAATAAAAGACATAATTAATCGGTTATTTCCAAGTGATGCGAATCAAGGCTGCTTGCCAATTTTTTAAGATGCGCCAAGGTCTGGTCTCCCACTTTACCATCTTCCGGTAATTGATGCTGGTGCTGAAAATTGATAACGCGAGCGACTAAATGATCATCATAAAAACGTGGCAGTTCTGGATTTTCGGTTTTTCCGTCAATAGAGGTTAACAAACGCCGCAACCATAACACGTTATCCGATGAATGGTGTGGGTACATGGGGCTGAGATACACGGTTGATGCAGGTTCCAGCATTAAATAATAACCGTTCCAGTGTTTCTGCACATCCGCTACCGGGAAAGTGGCTTTATCTTTAAAATGAATCATGGCTTGGTTTTGTCCAAATCCGGTAAGCAAAGCATAGCGCTTTTCTTTACCTGCCAAGGAGAATTCCAGAATAACCGGACGATTAAGTGCCAGCATCTCTTTCCAGGTGGCTTTGCCAAACACGCAGCGCAATCCTGTTGTTTTAACATAAGGGCAACCAACCTGATTATTCTCAGGGATGGGTTTGTCCCAAAGTTTCAAGGCGCTGATTAATGCAATGTTTAAGGAATGATCCGGGTTATTAATCCAGTCATCAAGTGTTTGCAGGGTTGCCACCGGAGCGGTATTAACTTTTTCAACAGGAAGCGATTTTTGTGGGTCAGGCAAATTCCTGGGTTCGATGCTGTTGGTTTTTGTCGGGATGGCTGGGTAGGGTGTTGCCGGATTGATTTTGGCTTGATGATTGAGGTTCGGCCAAGCCTTTAAAAAATAGAGACCCGTGGCAATACAACCTAAAAGCAGTAGCGTTAAAAAGGTCGTTGGATAAGGCGTTTTTTGACTGGACTCTTCCAGCGTTTCTTTGGCTGCACGGTTAACGATTGCCGGCGTAACGCTATAAGTGTCGGTTGAGTAAGCACCCAGTAAGGCGCGATCACAAAGTATATTAATCACTCTGGGAATACCTGAAGACAGTTTGTAAATTTTGTGTATGGCACTGTCTTTAAAAATATCCGGATGACCGTTGCTGACTATGAGTCGATGGCGTATATAAGCGCGGGTTTCTTCCAGCGATAAAGGCAATAAGTGATAACGGGCGGTAATGCGTTGATTTAACTGACGCAAATCTTGTCTTTTCAGTAAATCTTTCAATTCGGGTTGACCGACCAGAATAATCCGCAATAATTTTGTTTTACTGGTTTCCAGGTTGGTCAGCAGACGGATTTGTTCCAGCACGTCCATGCTTAAATTTTGCGCTTCATCAATCAGTAAAACCGTGCGTCTACCGTTGGCATGGGCGGTAAGTAAATACCGGTTTAAAAGATCAATCAGGTTTTTTAAGGTGTGTTGATTTTTGTTATAGATAATCCCCAGTTCATCACAAATAGTCGCCAATAACTCGATGGCGTTAAGCTTGGAATTTAATATCAGGGCAAGATCTATGTTTTGGGGTAGTTGCTGTAAAAGGCAGTGGCAAAGTGTGGTTTTTCCTGTACCCACTTCACCTGTTAAAGCAACAAAGCCGCCACCAAAATCCATACCGTAAAGAAGATGCGCCAAACCCTCCTGATGGCGTGGACTCATATAAATAAAGTGCGGATCGGGCGATATGGAAAACGGCAATTCGCTAAAATGAAAGTAGTGGCTATACAAGGTATTGAATTTTTTCAGTAAAGCTAAAGATTTATTATTGTAACCTACAACTTGAAAATCAATACCTTAAATGTTGGGGGCTTGTTGGTTTAAGATAACCCGGTGCCTTATTCCGGCCTCATAGACATCAACTTAAGACATCTCACCACGAAGACACGAAGAACACGAAGATTTTTCTTTGGTTTTTCTTCGTGAACTTCGTGTCTTCGTGGTCTGTAATATCTTTAAGTTGATGCGTATGGGGTGGCCTTATTTCGGCCTACGCCTGAGTTTAATGATGGTGGTGATGGTGCTGAACCGGCGGTTTTTTTACCGTTAGAGAACAGGTGTGGTTAGTGGTGCCTTGCTCAATTTGCAAGGTGCAGTGATGAACGGCGTGGTGTTCTTCAAGCGTGCGTACGCAATCATCAATAAAGCTATCGCCCGGGTGGCCGTTGGGCATGACCAAGTGGACGGTTAGCGCATTTTCGGTGGTGCTCAAACCCCAAATATGCAGGTCATGAATGTCTGTTACGCCTTCTAATTGGCATAGATAGGCATCAATGGCAGGCACATCAATCTGTGCCGGTACCGCACTCATGGCCAGTTGCAGCGATTCACGCAGCAAACCCCAGGTGCCGAAGACAATGACCACCACGATAAGCAGACTCATAACCGGGTCTAGCCAGTACCAACCGCTGTACAGCATACCGATTCCGGCAAGTACGACAGCCAGTGATACTGCGGTGTCGGCGGCCATGTGCAGATAAGCGCTGCGAATGTTTAAATCGCCTTTGCTGCCTCTCATTAACAGCAAGGCAGACAGACCATTGATGAGGATACCGACGGCTGCCACACTGGATACCGTTAGGCCTTCGATAACGGGGGGTTGTGAAAAACGATGAAGCGCTTCCCAGGCAATCGCGCCGCAAGCCACCAGCAGTAGCATGGCGTTGGCAAGCGCCGCCAGAATTGATGTGCTGCGCAGCCCGTAAGTGTAGCGTTTGCTGGGCTGTTTGCGTGCCAAAACAACAGCGCCCCACGATAATAACAAGCCAAGTACATCGGAGACATTATGTCCGGCATCGGCTATCAGTGCCGTTGAATTGGCCATAAATCCGTAGACAAACTCAACTGCCACATAAACCACATTCAGAAAGATGGTGATTACAAAAATTCGCCCTTGGTTGGTGGGGGCAGGGTGGTGATGTTTTTCAGAATGCGGGTGGTTGTGATGATGTGCCATTATTTTGTTTCCATCATTATTTTTTTGATTTTAGCCAATACTTGCTGTTGTTGCACTTCAGTCAGCTTGCTAAAGTCCTGTTCAAGTTCACTCAGACTGTAGGCAGGTTCGCTGGCAATGTTACTGGCTACGCCAAGACCGCAATCAGCAAATACCCGCTTAATGGGTTCGGCAACATTATCCAAGGCGATAGAGCTTGATAAAACCGTTCGCAACATGGTGTTAACACGAATAAAAACGGCTTGCCCTGTCAGCAGATCATCAGCCATGCTTTTGGCAAATTCGTTTGAATAGCCTTTGCGCTTGGAGTCGGGGAAGGTTTTCATTTGCACCGTAACCGGTGTTTTTTTGTCGATTTGATATTCCAAATTAAAACGGCTGCCTTGGGAGGCGATTAAGTCATCTGCATCAATAACGGCTTGTAATTTATTGTCCTTGCAAACAATTTCCAGCATCATGTCGTCATAAAGACCGGGGCGGGGCAGCGGCGATTGGGCATAACTATAAGTCTGATTGGTTAAGCTGTCGCTTTCTTGATGATAGCTCCAGGTATTACCAGCCAACGTAGTTAAGGAATGGGTGATTAAAAACCCAAACAACAATACTAACGTGCTGTTACCCAAAAAACGGTTGTGATTCATTTTAACCTCAAAAAAGGTGGTAGTGGCACGTAGTGGCCTAAGTATTCACCTCCCCCTTTGAAAAAAGGGGATTGAGGGGGATTTATCTAATAAAATCT
>JBAXTQ010000216.1:0-6511 GCA_037130115.1 Methylococcaceae bacterium | reverse complement strand
CACGAAGACACGAAGACACGAAGAAAAACCAAAGAAAAATCTTCGTGTTCTTCGTTGTGAAATGTCTTAAGTTGATATCTATGTGGCTGAGCGGAGCCAAAGCCTATACACATAACTTAAAGATTAAATTCACCACGAAGACACGAAATTCACGAAGAAAAACCAAAGAAATCTTCGTGTCTTCGTGGTAAATGTTTTAATTTGATGTCTATGTGGCTTAACTTAATCGCTACAACATACTGCCGGTTTCCAGAAACTTGATATGCATGTCAAAAGCATGATGTAAATCATGCGGTATGTGACCCGGCTTACAGGTTGAAAGATATTGATACAACGCCTCCTTATACAGCGGGTGCGCACAATTTTCGATAATGGATTTGGCTCGCTGGCTTGGCGACAAGCCTCTCAAATCAGCAATGCCCTGCTCCGTGATAATGACTTTGACACTGTGCTCACTATGGTCTACATGAGCGCACATCGGAACAATAGACGATATTTTGCCACCCTTGGCGATGGACGGTGCCATAAAAACAGACAGATACGCATTACGTTCAAAGTCGCCGCTGCCACCGATACCATTCATTAAATCGGAACCTAACACATGGGAAGAATTGGCATGACCATAAATATCAAATTCCAAACCCACATTCAAAGCAATCACACCAAGACGCCTTATCAGTTCAGGGTTATTTGAAATTTCCTGCGGCCTGAGAACAATTTTATCGCTAAAAAAGTCCATATTATCAAAAATGGTTTGCAGTTTACCGGGCGTGATTGTCAAACTGGACGCACTGACTCCAGTGACCTTGCCACTCAAAATCAAATCAACAACCGATTCTTGCAGTACTTCGGAAAACAGGGTAAATTTTGGTATATCCGGATTTTTACCCAAGGTATCCATCACTGCATTATTGATATTACCGACACCGCTTTGCAGTGGCAAAAACTGTTTGGGGATACGCCCGGCATTAAGTTCGTTTAGTAAAAATTTTTCAACATTGTGTGCTATCAGGACACTGGTCTGATCATTTTTTGTAAATGCCTCAATTTGATCGGCCTGATTGGTTTCGACAATACCTATAATTTTAGCCGGATCAATCTGCACATAAGGTTTGCCTATTTTATCCATCGTGCCATAAAGCGGAATAACCGGACGCTTGGGCGGATTTGGCAACGTCACATTATCGGCAAATTCGGTAATTCGGGAGGAAAAGTAACTATTTCTTTCAATAATTATTTTTTTTGCACGCTCCAAAAAAGTTGGCGAATTTCCAATACCTGACGTCAAAAAGACACGGCCATCGCTGGTCACATCAACCGCCTCGATGACGGCCACATCTATCTCGCCAAAAAAGCCGGCGCGTAGCATTTGCGCAACTTCACCCAAGTGCATATCAACAAATTCAACTTCATTATTATTGATGGCTTTGCGCATACCGGAGGCCGACTGATAAGGCGCACGCCATTTAACGCACTTTGCAGTCGCCAACTCATCGTCAACCTGGGCACCCACAGAAGCGCCGGTAATTAACCGTATGGCAAAGTCTTCACCTTTTTCATGCAGCTCCGTAGCTCGAAGAGCCAGTGCAATGGGTACCATTTTTGGAGATCCGGCGGCGGTAAAGCCGCTAAAAGCGACCATGTCATTATTGTTAATAATGCCGGCCGCTTCTTCCGGCGTTAATAGTGAATAGCGCGTCATGATTTAATCCTGTTATGCGAATCACTTAAGACATATCACCATGAAGACACGAAGTTCACGAAGATTTTTCTTTGGTTTTTCTTCGTGAACTTCGTGTCTTCTTGGTGAATTAAGGATGTCTCACTTAAGAGCTTATTTTCCTATGAAATTGGGTTTTCTTTTCTCAAAAAATGCAGTCAGTCCTTCGCTATAATCAAGACTATCATAAACGTATCGCCTAAGCCCTTGAATCCGCTCAAACTCATCCGGATTGATGGCATTTGCTTCACACAGCACGCGCATTTCTTCTTTAATCACTGCGATGGCAAGCGGTGCTTTTTCACAGATTAGATTGGCAATGGCAAGGGTTTTACTTTCCAACTCCTCATCCGGAACAATATGATTTAATATGCCAATCTTTAAAGCCTGTTCAGCAGAAATCGGGGTCGCGGTAAAAATAACTTCTTTCATCACATGCAAGCCCGCATCGCGAATCAAATTATGAATACCCACAACATTATAAGGAACCCCCAGATTAACCGGCGTCATGGCAAAGGTGGATTTATTACTGGCAATAACGATATCCGTACTCATGATCAATTCAAAAGCGCCGCCCCACACACTCCCTTCAATCATGGAAATAACGGGTTTCGGATAACGCTGAATGGTGCGCGTAAGAATACGCAACGGGTCTTGATAACTTAGCGGCAATGGATCACGCTTGGCCTTGGGCAGTTCACTGATGTCATGGCCGGATGAGAATACTTTGCTGCCCTTGGGCGCTCGCAAAATAACACAGCGAATCTCGGGAACATTAAGCTCTGTCAAGGCGTTCAAAACATCTTGAATAAAGCATTCACTCAACGCGTTCAATTTTTTAATATAATTAAACTCAATAATACCAACCCGGTCTTTGAGTTCAACTTTTACAAATTCATAATTATTCATTTCAAGCCATCATAAGTTAATTTTTCAGCAATGTATTGACTGACAGTCTCTACGGCGTGTCGTGGCGAAAGCTGATTACTCTCCACACTGGCTTTGGTTTTACCATACAACTCTTTAATATCCTGAGTGTTATAAATCATATTAATAATATTTTCCTCAATTTGCCGCTTCATCCAGCGCACATTTTGCCCCTTCCGCAGCAAGGCAACTTTTCCGGCAGGCTCCATCGTGGCATAAAATAGCTCAACAACCTCCCAAATATTTTTTATTCCCGTATTATCTCTTGCACTACACGTTAACGCCTGTGCCTGCCATTCCGTATATTTTGGCTTTACTATATGCAACGCATTTTTAAGCATGGCTCTGGCAATTTCAGCCATCATTTTATTGTCGCCATCACACTTATTAATAACAACAAGATCCGCAACCTCCATGATCCCCTTTTTAATACCTTGAAGCTCATCCCCTGCCCCGGCAATTTGTACCAGACAAAAAAAGTCCACCAAATCAGCCACCTCAATTTCAGACTGCCCCACACCCACCGTCTCAATAAAGACGACATCAAAACCCGCCGCATCCAAAAGAAAAGTTAGTTCTCGGGTTCTTCGGCTGGTTCCGCCCAAATGCCCTCCGGCGGGAACCGGACGGATAAAGGCGTTATACTCGCGAAGCAACGTGGTCATTCTGGTTTTATCGGCAAGAATGCTGCCTCCGCTAATACTGCTACTGGGATCAATAGCAATAATGGCTATTTTTAAACCACTCTTGATCAAATACATACCCAAGGCTTCCAGCAGGGTACTTTTGCCTGCACCCGGCACACCGGTAATACCAATCCGCTTGGCTTTACCGACCAGCGGCATAATTTTGTCCAAAATGTCACCAGCCAGTTGATGGTGCTTGGGGTGCGTACTCTCAATGAGTGTCATTGCCCTGGCAAGAATGGCTCTATTGCCCTTTAAAATCTCTGCGACGATTGCATCGGCACTCATGGCGTTAATCATGCTTGGTTCAAAAGCTCCATCGCTTCACGGACACACTTAATCATCTGCGTTCCCGGCCCATAGATTTTGGCAACGCCCCGTTCCAGCAAATAATCATAATCCTGCGGCGGAATCACTCCGCCGACAATAACTTTAATGTCACCCCGCCCATACGCCTGCAATTTTTCAATCAGCGCCGGCACTAGTGTCTTGTGTCCTGCCGCAAGCGAAGATGCGCCCACAAAATGCACGTCATTTTCTACCGCCAGCTTGGCAATTTCTTCAGGGGTGGAAAACATCGGACTCAAATCAACGTCAAAACCAAAATCGGAATACGCGCTGGCGATTACTTTTGCCCCCCGGTCATGACCATCCTGCCCCATCTTGGCAATCAGAATCCGTGGACGACGACCTTCATTGTCAGCGTAATCATCGATCAACTGCTTAACGTCATCGAACTCCCGCGCCCCTGCTTCACTATTATGATACGCTCTGGAAATCACACCCGTTACGCACTCGCTAGGCACCAGATAACGGCCAAAGACATCTTCCATCGCATCAGATATTTCACCCAAGGTCGCCCGAACGCGTGCGGCATCAATAGCGGCTGCCAGCAGATTGCCGCCCTCTTTGGCAACCACACGAATTTTGTCCAACGTCTCTTTAACCTCCAAACTGTTACGGCTCAGCTTGATTTTTTGCAAGTTGGCTATTTGCGCTTCACGAACGGCTTGATTGTCTATTTCCATGACATTAACGGCTTCTTCTTTTTCCAGCTTATACTTGTTCACGCCCACAATAACGCGCTTGCCTTGGTCAATCTGCGATTGGGTTTCTGCTGCCGCTTCTTCAATCATGCGCTTGGGAATGCCCAATTCAATGGCTTTGGCCATACCCCCGGCATCATCGATTTGACGGATAATTTTACGGGCTTCCTGCACGATATTATCCGTCAATGATTCAACATAATAAGACCCTGCCAGTGGATCGACGGTCTGACAAATTTCAGACTCTTCTTGCAGAATAATCTGGGTATTACGGGCAATGCGTGCAGAAAATTCCGTTGGCAATCCCAAGGCTTCATCAAACGCATTGGTATGTAAGGATTGCGTGCCACCCAACGTTGCCGCCAACGCTTCAATAGTGGTTCTGATAATATTGTTATAAGGATCTTGCTCGGTTAAACTCCAGCCAGACGTTTGGCTATGGGTACGCAGCGCCCTGGATTGCTCATTGCCGCCTAACTGTTCGACTGCGTCGCTCCACAGGTAACGCGCCGCACGTAACATGGCCACGTTCATAAACAAATTCATGCCAATGCCGAAAAAAAACGACAGACGCGGCGCAAAATCATCAATTTTTAAACCGGCATTAATAGCCGCTTTAATATATTCAATACCGTCGGCAATAGTAAACGCCACTTGCTGAACACAGTTGGCACCCGCTTCACCCAGATGGTAACCACTGATACTGATGGTATTGTAGCGGGGCATATTATTTGAACAATATTCGATGATGTCAGAAATAAGTCGCATCGAAGGCTTCGGTGGATAAATATAGGTATTACGGCACAGATATTCTTTTAAAATATCATTCTGAATCGTACCGGTCAATAACGCTTGTGCCACCCCCTGCTCTTCTGCGGCAACAATATAAAAAGCCAAAACCGGAATAACGGCACCGTTCATGGTCATGGAAACCGACATTTGCTCAAGGGGAATCTGGTCAAACAACACCTTCATATCTTCAACGCTATCAACGGCCACGCCCGCTTTGCCAACGTCGCCTTCTACGCGCGGATTATCGGAATCGTAACCCCGATGGGTGGCCAAATCAAACGCGACAGAAAGCCCTTTTTGACCGGCTGCCAGATTCTTGCGATAAAAGGTATTGGATTCTTTGGCGGTGGAAAAACCGGCATACTGCCTGATGGTCCAAGGCCTGGCGGTGTACATGGTGGCTTTGGGGCCACGGACAAAAGGAGAAATACCCGGCAGGGAGTCAATTGTTTCCAGGTTCTTGGTATCTTCAGCGGTATAAAGTGACTTGATATCAATACCTTCCAAGGTCTTGGAAACCAAATCATCGACCGTCTTACCCATTCTTTTTACTTCAGAGTTAGCTAATTCTTTCCACTGATCTAATTTCCCATCCATCTTATCGCCCCATTAAAAGCTTCAATTTGATTAAATACAACAGTGCTTAAACCGGTTAGAGATGCCAGGAAGCTGTCCCACTTAACCCTCTAACCCAGCATGAAAGATAGCATATTTATTATGTGTATAAGAAAAAAGTTTCCCTTGGTGATATTACCAAAAAGCTGGATAGGGCGGGATGGCTCTATGTGAATTGCTCCCTCTCCCTCCGGGAGAGGGTTGGGGTGAGGGATAAAAGGTCAAGTTATTTGAGGTACGTTCCTAACTGATTTTTTATAATTGCTTCAGCTGTATGCTTTAACTGCACGACTGACCGTTGTGTAATGCACGCCAAATTCATCGGCAACCATTTTCATCGTATAATCACCGCTTAGATAAGCCAACGCCATTCCGCACTGCCGGTTTTCCTTGTTATCCAGTCGGTAACTGATCAATGGCTTGGCAGGTAACCGACGCTGTGCACGCGGGATTTCATCCAATGATTTACCTGTGGAAATTTCGGCCTGCATAAGCTCTACAAAGGTTTTGCTGCCAAGAAAAATCTGGCCGGTTAACTGGTTCCATACACTGGGCAAACCGACACCCGCACGCACAAAATCCTCATACTTTTTGAGCGCCCGGTTAGCTTGCTTACCAAATTGCCCCAACAACCAATCCGTCTGCAACCAAAAGGGCATCGCTGCCACACCCATCGTCGCCGGATAACTGCTCCAAGGCCAATCACCAATCTCCTTGACCATACC
>JBAXTQ010000215.1:0-6513 GCA_037130115.1 Methylococcaceae bacterium | reverse complement strand
GAACAGTGCCAATCGGTTGAAACTGCTCAACCAGGATTCTAGTTGCAGGTTGCAAAACCTATCAACGGAGAGCGAATTACTTAATGCGTACATTTGAGTACAAAATTAAGAGCAGGCCGCTTGTCATACTGAATCTACAAAATATTTTGTTTTCTCAACGCCACAGTTTTAATCCATTTACTAATAGCGTAGTACGCAACCACTCTAAAAAATTAACACACTCTCCGAGTGGCTTGTCCTCAAGCCCTCTTTTTCAAAGAGGGAGGTGAATAATTACGCAAATGCTAAGGTATAATATCAAATTTTTAATAAAATTAACGACATGAAAAGACTCATCGAAACCAGGATAGTAAACCCTTTACTTGAAAAATACGGGATACCTGCCTATAAGACCCAAGGATCGGCAGGCATTGATTTGGTCGCCTGTATTGACGAACCCATCACAATTGCCGGCGGCGAAAATAAATTGCTGGGCACCGGTTTGGCTGTCAATATTCAAGACCCCGGCTTGGTGGCCGTTGTTGCCAGCAGAAGCGGACTTTGTTTAAACAGCCAAATTCGGGTTGGACAAGGCTTGGGCATTATCGACTCTGATTATCTTGGCGAAATAGGCGTCATTTTACACAATGATAGCGTGAATGATTATACGGTTCAGCCCGGCGAAAGAATTGCACAATTACTGTTTATGCCGGTGGTTCAGGTTGCTTTTAAAGTGGTTGCCGATTTTACTACGGAGACCGATAGAGGCGAAGGTGGCTTTGGTCATACCGGCCGTCATTAAGCTGTTTTTTTGTAACTATTCAGTCCCCCTCTTTGAAAAAGAGGGGTTAGGGGAGATTTTATTAGATAAATCCCCCTCAATCCCCCTTTTTCAAAGGGGGAGGTGAATACTTACGTTTTTTTGAAAAAACTTTAGTGATGACTCTTTTTAATAAATGGAAAGTCTAAAAATGATGCAAAAAAGAACAGCTCACCAAATAGCCGATGTACTGATAGAAGCCTTGCCTTATATTCAACGCTTTAAAGGCAAAACCGTGGTGGTTAAATTCGGCGGCAATGCCATGGTTGACGAGGCGCTTAAGCACAGCTTTGCCCGTGATATCGTCTTGATGAAACTGGTGGGCATGAATCCGATTGTGGTTCATGGCGGCGGCCCTCAAATTGGCGACTTATTGACGAAGCTGGGAAAAACAACCGGCTTTGTCGATGGTATGCGCATTACCGACAGTGAGACGATGGATGTCGTTGAAATGGTGTTGGGCGGCTTGGTAAACAAGGAAATTGTTAACCTGATCAACAGAAATGGCGGTAAAGCCGTTGGCTTGACCGGAAAAGACGGTGATTTTATTCGGGCTAAAAAAATTCACTTAAAAAAATCGGCACAGGATATTGATGCGTCGGAAATAATTGATCTGGGTCATGTCGGCGAAGTCAGCAGCATTGATCCGTCCGTCGTTGAAATGCTGGGACGCAGTGATTTTATTCCTGTTATTGCGCCTATCGGTGTAGGTACTGATGGTCGCTCTTATAACATCAATGCTGATCTGGTTGCCGGCAAAATTGCTGAAGTGCTAAAAGCCGAAAAATTGATTTTATTGACCAATACCGCCGGTATTCTGGATAAAGCAGGCGACCTACTGACCGGTTTATCACTCCAGGACATTGAAAACCTGATTGAAGATGGCACCATATCAGGCGGCATGATTCCTAAAACCCGTTGCGCTACCGATGCGCTAAAAGGCGGTGTAAGCAGTGTTCATATTATTGATGGACGCGTTGAACATGCCGTACTGCTTGAGCTTTTTACCGATCAAGGTGTGGGTACTTTATTACTGAGAGCCTCACGCGATAAAGCATCATTAACCTAATAGAGATACGATGGCCGGTCGGGATTCCCCCTCCGTCACGCCAGTGAAACGCATCCGGGAACGCCAAGCCCCAGCTTGGCATTTAACCAGACTACGCCGAGCTGGGGCTCAGCGTTCCCGGAGCAGCCCGGAAACGCTTATTCTCGCTTGCGCTCGAAAAGCCTTATTCCGACCTACGCAAAGCTGGCGCTTAATCTTCACATTGAAGCGCAATATCCCACACCGGTCGGGGATTACAACAATCCACTCGCTGCCACTGCCAAATTATGACCTAACCAATTAAACCGGCTAATTCATGCAGTGGCGGCAAAATGACCATTTTTGCCAACTGCAACAGTAACAAAGCCGCCAAGGGTGATAAATCTATACCGCCCAGGCCGGGAATGATTCTGCGACAGACATCCAGCAATGGCTCGGTCAGCGTTGCTAAAATGGAGGCGGCGGCATTAAAAGTACCCTGATTCATCCAGCTAAGCAAGGCTCTGGCAAATACGGCAAATACCAACACGTTAATCAGTAAGGAAATTAACTGGGTAATGGAGGTAATTGCCAAGGCACCGATATTAATCATACTGCCATTCAATAGCAGCAGGATGGAGGCATCGGCAAGCATTTGCAAGGCCAGCATAAGCACCAGCGATGAAGTGTCTATTTTTCCAATAGACGGCACAAATCGGCGCAGGATTTTTAAGGGTGGATGAGTTATCTTAACCAAAAACTGGGAGATTGGGTTATAAAAATCACCGCCGCACCATTGCAATAAAAAGCGCAGTAATACGGCCAATATATAAAGAGAAAACAGGGTATCGATTAAAAAAACAATCGGGTCAGTCATATAGCTAGAACCCATCAGGTATTCTCCGATTCTTTGGACATTTCAATAGAGCGGTCTCGTGCAGCATGTAATGCTTTAGAAACCAGTTCAGTAAACCCGCCTTGCTCAAACGTTTCTAGCGCCTTTTGCGTGGTTCCACCGGGGGAGGTGACCCGTTTACGTAATTGTTCGGGTGACTCGGACGATTCCAGCCCTATTTTAGCAGCACCCAATGCGGTTTGTTGAACCAGCAAACGGGCAGTCACTTCATTTAAGCCCAATTCCAAAGCGGCTTTTTCCATCGCTTCCATCAGCAGAAAATAATACGCAGGGCCACTACCGGAAACGGCGGTCACGGCATCCAATTCGCTTTCCTCGCTAACCCACAACGCAATGCCAACAGCACGCATAATATTTTCTGCCAGATTACGTTGCTCAGGCGTTACCTGTACATTGGCATGAAGCGCCGTCGCCCCTGTCAGTACCAGCGCCGGCGTATTGGGCATACAGCGCACAATCGCCGTATCAGCGCCTAACCACTGACTTAAGCTATGCTGGCTAATACCGGCGGCAATAGAAACAACCAGCGATTTTTTTTGCTGAATTAATGGCGCGGCACTTTTGGCTACCGAACTGAGTGTCTGTGGCTTAACCGCCAGTACCACGACATCAACGGCATTAATCAGCTCATCATTGCTTGCCGAGGTATTAACATTAAGATTTTTTGCCAGCGTTGTGAGTGTCTCCGGATTAATATCAGAAACCCAAAGGTGCTGTGGGGAATGACCGCTGGCAATCAAGCCGCTAAGCAGACTGGACGCCATATTGCCGCCGCCGATAAAACCAATTTTTTGTATATTCATGTTCGTTATCTGTGGGTGATGTTAAAAGTATTTTAACCTATATGAGGGCAGCGTAAACAATCACAAGACTTTTCCTATAAAATGCGCTGCTACGGTACTTTTTACCTGCTAAAAATAAAGCCAATGATTGAAACGATTTATATAGAAGAAAGCATTTTGCAGCACCCGCGTGTTGTCGAGATTACCGCGCGTTTTCCGCAAGCCGGAAAAATTACTTGTGGCCGCTATGGCGAAGTTTTTAATCCTAAAGCACAAAATTTTAGACTACAAAAACAAAAACCTTCATTAATATTGGCAGAAAAATACAAACATTTTGCGATGCCGGTGCCTTCCGGCTACGGTATTGGGGCAAACAAAAATTATTATTTTTCCCACATGCTTAATTGTTTATACGATTGCCGGTACTGCTTTTTACAAGGCATGTATCAATCAGCCAATTACGTGCTGTTTGTCAATTATGAAGACTTTCAGGATGAAATCAAACAACGCTGTGCAGAAACGCCTGATGAAGCCGTGCATTTTTTCTCCGGCTATGATTGCGACAGCCTGGCTTTGGAGCCGGTCACCCGGTTTGCCGAACAGTTTTTACCGTTTTTTGAGAAAATACCCAATGCCTGGATTGAATTAAGAACCAAAAGCACTCAAGTTAGAAGCCTGTTAAATCGTGATCCCTTTCCCCGCTGCATTGTCGCTTTCAGCCTGAATCCTGATGAAATAGCCACAAAAGTTGAAGCTAAAGCGCCCTCATTGCAGCGT
Organism: Methylococcaceae bacterium; assembly: GCA_037130115.1. Lineage (GTDB taxonomy): Bacteria > Pseudomonadota > Gammaproteobacteria > Methylococcales > Methylomonadaceae > Methylobacter_C. The sequence continues at coordinate 2,212 of JBAXTQ010000215.1, read as the reverse complement.
CGACTTGATGCGCTGTGTAAATTACAGGAACACGGCTGGCCGATAGGCTTGCGTTTTGATCCAATGATTTATCAGGCCGGTTACCAGCCGCAGTACCGGCAATTATTTGAGCAGGTTTTTTCGATCATTAACATGGATCAATTGCATTCGGTTAGTCTTGGCGCTTTCAGATTACCGGAGAAATATTTTAAAAAAGTACATAAACTTTATCCCGATGAAAAATTGTTTGCCAGCCCGTTGGATAATCAACAGGGCATGATTTCCTATAAACAAGAACTGGAACAAGAAATGATGCAGTACTGCACGCAACAATTATTACGCTATATGCCTGAAGCCAAATTTTTTCCATGCCAACTATAAAACGAACCGTTCTGGTAACGGGAGCCAGTTCAGGAATTGGTCGCGCCGTTGCCCGGCTGTTATTGCAACAAGGCCACACCGTTATTGGTACGTCACGCGATTGCAGCAAGTTTACCCGACCCATGGAACGCTTTAGCTCTGTGCAACTGGATTTAAGTCTGCTTACTGAGTTACCGCAAAAAATACGTGACTTGCAACAAACCTTCCCCGACCTTGATGCCGTGGTTTTTTCAGCAGGAATCGGGCAATTCGGTTCGGTCGAAGAGTTTTCTTATCCCCAAATAGAAGCCTTGATGACGATAAATTTTACCAGTCAGGTCTTTTTAACCAAGGCCTTGCTGCCCGCTTTAAAACGTAAAGCCAACAGCGACTTAATTTTTATCGGTTCTGAAGCCGCGTTAAAAGGCAGTCGTAAAGGTGCGGTTTATTGTGCCAGCAAATTTGCCCTGCGCGGCTTTACCCAAGCGTTACGCGAAGAGTGCGGCAAAAGTAATGTGCGGGTTTGTTTAATCAATCCCGGCATGGTGAAAACGCCCTTTTTTGAACCACTTAATTTTGAGCCGGGGGATCATGAAACCAACAGCATTTTACCGGACGATGTGGCAAAAGCCGTCTCTTATATATTAAATTCACGAGCACAGATTGTGATTGATGAAATTAACCTGAGTCCTTTAAACAAGGTTGTGAAATTTAAAAAGTTATAAATCCAAGGCAACTATTCAGCCCCCCTCTTTGTTAAAGAGGGGGGACTGAATAATTACAAATCTTCGTGTTCTTCGTGTCTTCGTGGTGAAATGTCTTACTTGATGTCTATGCGGTCGGAATTACAAAGCTTGCGCTCGAAAAGCCTTATTCCGACTACACAACATCCCAACCTTTACAGCAGTAAAAGTTCCGGTGCAATGCGCTCCATAAAAATCTTTCTGTAAGATTCAGCCTTGCGTACCTGCATGCTTTCCATCGGATTATAATCATCCGTGATGACAATACCACCGGCATCGGTCATCGCATATTCATGATCCAGCAACCATTGTGTCGCTTTGTCTTGATTATTACTATCCAACGTTAACGGTTGTTTTGATGCCAGAAAAATAAAATCGGTAAATTCCCCTTTTTCAGTGACAAAAACACGGATGTTGGGCAGTGTGCGAGCCAAGGTTTTATAAACCGACGTCACCGCATTAGCCCCTTCGCCATTGGTAAAGCCTACATAATTTAGCGCCAGCACACCTTGCTCGCTTAACAACTTGCTTAACTCGGTCAACATTTCAACCGTCAGCATGTGCGTAGGTTCAGAGCCGCCGGTAAAACAGTCGTGAATAATAAAATCGTAATGCTTGTTAAGTTTTTTTATCTCATAACGGGCATCACCGACAATAAAATCACCGGTCGGCGTAAAATTAAAATATTTTACGGCCATATCGGCCACTACCGGATCAATTTCAATGGTATCGGTAGCCAGGCCTTTAGCCTTAAGATCACGCGCAACATGGCCGCCACCCAGACCAATCAACAAGGCTTGACTGGCCGTTGGCCGAAATACATGCGGCACCAAACCCAAAACCATCTGATAACCCAGCAAACTGCGGCCATGTTCAATTTCCATTGCGCTCAACACGGAAGAATCAGACAGTAACAACCGAAAGCCTTTGCGCTCATCGTCCACCACCCTCACCCAGCCGTAATGGCCTTCTTCGGCGTGCAGCACGGTAAAATCTTTGGCGGGTTGGTTGGGCCTGTCATAACCGTTTGCAGCCAATGCAGACGATATAACGCCCATCATCAACAAGGGCATGGAAGACAGCCCCGACGCATGAAATAAAAAACATCTAAAAAGCAATCCACTGCATCG
>JBAXTQ010000214.1:0-6539 GCA_037130115.1 Methylococcaceae bacterium | reverse complement strand
GAAGCTGGAGCTTCGGCTTCGCGGTTCCCAAGCTGGAGCTTGGGAACCAGAAGAAGCCTGTCCTGAGCTTGTCGAAGGGCGATGCGCGTGGTTGCGTTTCCGGCGCACTCGTAGCGAATGCCGGAAACGCTTGTTCTCGCTTGCGCTCGAAAAGTCTTATTCCGGCCTACGCCTACGGTGATGAAGTTTTATATCTTCGTGATGAAGCACTTTCTTCTGGTTCCCAAGTTCCAGTTTGGGAATGATTACAAAACTTAATTGTTGGCAGTGACAAAAAGCATGGGGACAAGACATTTTCGTTTACAAAAATGTATTTTTCGTTGAGCCATGTAGGTTAGCGATAGCGTAACCCGACATTTTGATTATTCATGGCCAATATCATCAGTCCCGTAGCGAATGTGTCGGGTTACGGCTATTGCCTAATCCGGTATCTACTGGACTCATGCTACCTCGCGGGATGCTTCTTCTATTATATTATCAGGAACACCATGTCTCTTTAGTGCTGCGATAAGTTGAGTTGTTGCGTTGCTCAAATATCTCGCCTCATCATTGCGTAACCCCTCGCTAATATATGATTTAAGCAGTGTTTGATAGCCGGTGAATCCCTTGTATGGTGCTATTTCTTTCATTGACTCAACAACATCAACAGGAATGCGTAAAGTAATGAATGTCATTGGGCGGTCTTTAATTAATCGTTTTTTCAGGCGTTCAGAAAGCATAATTAAGCTCCTCGTTAGGTTCAGCGCGACGGGCGGAAATGATACGTATAGATTTTTCTTCAATTTCGATATGAACCACATAGAGTAGTCGGCCTGTAATATCGAAACCAATAGCGGCATCTCGCGCCTCATCATTGCGCGAAGCAGCCATTATTAAAAGCATAGGGTCTGAGAATACAGTTGCAGCCTCTTCAAAATGAACGCCACGTTTGCGCTAATTTTTCTTTGCCTTGATTTCGTCCCAAATAAACAGCTCACCCGCTATTTCATAATTTATATCCATGCCTGAGATAATAAATTAAGTATTAACATTGTCAATACCCTGTAGCAATTAAAGCCATGTAGGTTGGTTAGGCGATAGCCGTAACCCGCACATTCGCTACGGGACTGATGATATAGAGCCATGTAGAAGTAAAGCGACATTCGACCACCCTCTCCCCAGACCTCTCCCGGAGGGAGAGGGAGCTTTATGTTGCTTTACTTCTAAGCCACTCTATATTGTATTCGTTCCCAAGCTCCAGCTTGGGAACCAGAAGAAGCGGTACGCGTGGTTGCGTTTCCGGCACACTCGTAGCGGATGCCGGAAACGCTTGTTCTCGCTTGCGCTCGAAAAGTCTTATTCCGGCCTACGCCTACGGTAATGAAATTTTATACCTTCGTGCTCTTCGTGTCTTCGTGGTGAAGTGCTTTAACATTCATCTTATTTCAAACGACGTAAAAATCTCTGCTGATTCCAATTCAAACATTTCAACATGATCGACTCGGGCGGTGATGGGGCCTTTTTGGCACCATTTTATGAATGGCTCAAGTGCATTATTAGCGGCTTGAGCCGTTATTTCGACCCGACCATCAGGCAGGTTTTTGACACAGCCTTTTACATCAAGTTGTTGGGCTTTTTTTTGGGTAAACACTCTAAAATAAACGCCTTGCACGCGACCGGATACCAGCAACCTGACGCTACGTATCACTTTGTGATTTTCCAGCAATAATGGATTCTTGGATTGCGGGAAAAATCTTCCGGAATGGTGGCGGCGCTAATATCTTCAACGGTTAATTCGGACAGTCCGGGAATATCAATTTTAAAACGTCTGAAATTGGTAGAAAAATATAAAATGCCTTCAGGTGCCAACAGTGTCACTGCGTTTTTAATGAGTTGTGCATGATCATTTTGTATGTCAAATACATCATCCATCCGCTTTGAATTTGAGAACGTAGGCGGATCAAGAAAGATTAAATCATATTGCCGAACCTCTGCTTTTTTGGCTTCATTTGCCAGCCAGTCCAGGCAGTCCGTTTGAATAAACTCATGCTCTCCGGTGTTTTTATTCAGAGCCATGTTGTTTTTAGCCCATTCCGTATAGGTATTGGACATGTCGACGGTGGTGGTTGACGTTGCGCCTCCCATTGCGGCATGGACGGTGGCACTGCCGGTATAAGCAAACAAATTTAAAAAGCGTTTGTTTTTAGCCTGTTGCTGAATCAGCATCCGAATGGGGCGATGATCCAGAAATAAACCGGTGTCCAGATAATCTTCAAAATTAACCAATAACTTGCAGCCACCTTCTTCAATGGTGTGGAAGCGTCCCAGCTCGCCGTGTTTTTCGTATTGGTCGGTGCTTCTTTGTTTTCTGCGTATTTTTAAGAAAATATGTTCACTGTCAACGCCCAATACCTGAGGTATTTCTGCGAGTAACCCTGCCAATCGCTGATCGGCTTTATGTTGATCAATGGTTTTAGGCGGTTCGTATTCTTGAACATTAATCCAGGTTTGCTCTCCTACAGGGATGTAGGCGAGGGGCGTGAGCTGGGAGCGGTAAGCTTCGCCCTGATAAATATCAACCGCAGCGGCGTATTCGGGTAAATCGGCATCATAAACACGATAGCAGGTAATCCCGTTTTGCCTGGCCCATTTGGACAGTTTTTTAAAATTCTTTTTCAGTCGATTGGCAAATTCTATCGCGCCAACCTTGCTGTCTTCTTTATGGGTAGCTGCTTCTACTATTATCGGCGCTTTCGTTTTGTCGGACTCTTTGTCAGTACGGCTTTCAGCTTCCGGCTTAAGTGCTTTTTCTACACGCGCAACCTTTTCAGTATTAACAACCGGCGGTTCGGTTTTGCTGATCGCAATGACCTGAGCAATGCGTTCTTCCTGTGTTTTTGCTTTAGGAATAAAAAAACTGCTTTCTTCGATATTAAAACGTAGTAATTTACACTCCAGCGCACCGTTATAAAGAGTAATCGGTTTTTGTGAGCGTATTCCCAAACGAAAACCCAACTCAGGATTGCTGATAATCATCGCGGCTTTCCAGCCGACAAAATGCGCTTTTAGTGATTCACCGAATTTCTTATACAGTTCGGCGGTTTCTTGCTCATCCCCCAAACGTTCACCGTAAGGCGGATTACAGATTAATAGGCCGGGTGTCCAGCTTTCAGCAGGTTCTGCATCCTCAATATCACGACGTTCAACATGAATTTTATTTTGCAGGCCGGCATTGGCTATGTGTGTTAAAGCGGCGTTGACGGTGTGACGATTTTGATCGAAGCCGACCATAACGGGGAGTTTTTCCATACCCGCTTTTCTGCGTTGCAGGGCTTCAGTGCGTAATTTTTTCCAGCAGTCGGTATCGTGTTTTTTCCAGCCGATAAAACCAAAATAATCACGTAACAGGCCGGGTGCATAATCTGCGGCGATCATTGCGCCTTCCAGTAATAGGGTTCCCGAACCGCACATAGGGTCTATCAACGAGCCGTTTTGTTTGGCGATTTCGGGCCAACCGCAACGTAACAGCATTGCAGCGGCAAGGTTTTCTTTCATGGGGGCTTGTATATTGACATCCCGATAGCCGCGACGATGCAGACTTTCTCCGGATAAATCCAAACTAAGCTGGGCGATTTCGCCGTTTAAATAAACGTTAATACGGATATTAGGTTGTTCGGTATTGATGCTGGGGCGTTGTTGAAATTTGTCCCGCATCTGGTCAACAATGGCATCTTTAACTTTTAATGCGCCAAAATGGGTATTGTTAATAGCCTCCGAGTTTTTTGCGCTGAACGAAACGGCAAACGTATCATCAGCGTTAATATGTTCAAACCAGTTGATTTGTTGCACGCCGTTATACAGATCTTCCTGGGTTTTTACCTCAAACGAGCTTAACACCAGTAAAATCCGGTTGGCTGTTCTGGACCATAAGCACGCCCGATAGGCGGTTTCCAGGTCACCCTGAAAGGCGACACCGGCCATGGTGGCTTTGATGTTGGTGATGCCGAGACTTTGAAGCTCTTCGGTAAGAATGGTTTCCATCGCCTTGGGCGTGGTGGCAAACAGTTGGTAAGTGGGCATAAGTTAAAAGGCAAAGGTACAAGGTGAAAGGTGAAAGATGTAAGGCTGTTCTTACACCTTGTTACCTTTCACCTGTATTTTTATTGAATTTTGATCAGTTCAACGTCAAATATCAGCGTTGAGTTGGGGCCAATTGAGCCGCCAGCGCCTTGCTCGCCATAAGCGAGTTCTGAAGGGATGTAAAAGCGGTATTTAGAACCTTCGGTCATTAATTGTACGCCTTCAGTCCAGCCCGGAATCACTCTGTTTAAAGGGAATGAAATAGGTTCGCCGCGACTGTAAGAGCTATCAAATTCTTTGCCATCCAGGGTTGTGCCTTTGTAATGAACCTTGACAGTATCAGTCGCTAAAGGTTTAGCAGTGCCGGTTCCGGGGGTTAAAATTTCATATTGCAAACCACTTGCAGTGGTTACGATATTGGCTTTTTTAGTATTTTCTGCCAGAAAAGCAACACCGGCCGCTTTATTTTCTGCTGGTGTGGTGGCATTGGCCATTGAAAACATAGTAATTCCTATAAGTATAACGGTGACAATTGAAATAATTTTAATTTGAATTTTTCTCACGGTTGCGCCTTTTAGTTAACGTAAAAAATGATAGTTTACCAAAAAACAGACTGGTTTTTTAATTCATTTTGCAAGCGCCCAATTGACTCTGAAATAATTTGGCCCGATAAGCGACTTTTTCGGCTACTCGTTGTAACCACGCTTTTTGTAAATAGCTTTTGTGCTGATAACCCTTATGTCCTTCATGGTAGGCGAGGTATAAATTTTTTGTATCCCCTTTGGATATACCCAGCTTGGTATGGCTTTGGTTGCTGTACCAGCCAATAAAGTCGGCGGCATCGGCAAAATCATCACGATCAGACGTCCAGCCACCGGCGTCATCAAGATAAAGATCCCAGGTTCCGTCAAGTGCTTGCGCATAGCCATAAGCACTGGTCGGTCTAAACCAGGGAATAATACCCAGCAGCCAGATGCGGGGCGGCTGTGCATCGGCGACAAAATGCGATTCCTGGTGCATAATCGCCATTTGTACAGGAATAGGCACGCCCCATTTTTCATACGACTGTTTGGCATCCGCATACCAATCATCTTTTTCTTGAAAAGTGGCGCATAGATTGTCACTGTTTCTGGGCGGAGACGCTGTGCAGGCCACCAAAGAGAATAAAAAAGGCAGTATGAGCGGGTGTTTCACGAGGTGGAGCAAGAAGTTGAGCAAAATAGTGATAGCGGTATTTGAGCCGGTTTTGTAAGAAAAAATAAACAGGGTTACAATTGTACTTGATAAACTCATAAAGTGTGAGCTTGAATATAAAGTCCATCAACTTAAGACCGGCCTGATTAATTGCTTACCGACGGCGTTAAATTGATAGGAAACATAAGCTGATAGTCAATCAGGAGATAGGTGATGTATTCAACGTTAGATCGGCCTTTGCGCACAAACCTGGTGTCAGAGGGCTTTATTTACATGGGTGAAGAAGAGCATAAAATTACCGTTAAAAATCTGTCTATAAACGGTGTACTTGCCGAGTTAAATACCGATAGGGAAGATATTGATATTAAGTATGTTTTTAATCAATTATTGGTTTCAACCGTCATTGATTTATATCTTCCTGAAATGCGCTTGGTGGGTGATGTCGAGGTGGTCAGGGGGGATATGGAAGAAGGGCATATTTTACTGGCGCTTGAATTTAAAAATATTGCTTTTGATATAGATAAAGATTTGAACAAGAGAAAAGTCTATAGAAAAAACATGCCCGATTCCGGAAAAATTGAATTAAACGGTCAATATTATAATTTTACGTCGGTCAATGTTTCAGTCGATGGTTTAATGATTTGTCTTCCTGAAGCAATAGCGGTGGAAGTGGGCACGATAACCCGGTTTGAGTTTAAACGACTGGAGTTGGAGGGCGATGTAAAAGTGATATGGGTTGATCTTATTTCCGATGATCGAACGTTGATCGGCTTGCAGTATGTGCATTTGGAGAAAAATGCCCTTAAAAAAATACCCCGTTTTTCTCAGCAACAAAGCTCCGATTTGTAACACCACCAGTCGGTGTTGGCTTCAATCAATAGAACACGGATGACACTGATTATACGGATTTCAACTGATTTTATTTTCGCCTGGTTCCCACGCCGGAGCGCAACTGCCCACAGTTAAGCACAATACCATCGTAGGAGCGGGCCATGCCCGCGATATTTGGGCTGCAATGCTTGGTTTTAGATTCTTCATCGCGGGCATGGCCCGCTCCTAGTGCGCCCACAAGGGCAACTTATCAACAGGGTGAAAGTCCCTGTCGGCGTATGCCATAACGTCGTAGCTGAAAGTAACTGCGTCATTGTGAAATGGGGTGGAGAGCAACTGGAAGCGAAAGGGTAGTCCGTAGGATAACGAATCCGATTCGGCAGGGCAAGGCGGCGAGTCTGCTAGGAGTCTGTCCGACTTAAGGTTTAATACTCCATTTTCTTTATAAAAAAGCC
>JBAXTQ010000213.1:0-6556 GCA_037130115.1 Methylococcaceae bacterium | reverse complement strand
TCACGAAGAAAAACCAAAGAAAAATCTTCGTGTTCTTCGTGGTGAAATGTCTTAAGTTGATGTCTATGGGCATAGGTTTTTCGTGCCCGACATTTTGTACTCGTTCCCAAGCTCCAACTTGGGAATGTAGACTTGGAAGCTCCAGCTTCCAGTCTCGCGAAGCTGGAGCTTCGGCTTCACGGTTCCCAAGCTGGAGCTTGGGAACCAGAAGAGCTGGAGTAAAACAGCTTTAGCTGTTTTTACAGGCAATAGCTGAAGCGATTGCACTCCAGTTTTTTAAATAACTTGCGCTTAACTTAATGACATTGGGCCGCAGACCTTTTTACACAAAGGATTCATTAAAATTTCGTGAAACTTTATAGCTGCACCATAAAAAAGATATAATGAAGCATCAATCAGCTAAGAAATAAGAGGTGAGCCGTGGCACTAAAAGAATTACACACGCCTGACATAAAGATTTCAGAAGCCATTCTGAGTTTATGTGAACCGCTAAGAAAAAAATATAAGGATAATAATCTTAAGGTCATTATTTCTATAACAGTGATGGCATGGAATATCTCTCTTTTTGCAAAAGAAGAACAAGCGGAAGCCCAAAAATTATTCTTTCGTACTCTTTTAAAGGATCTTAAAGTGGATGACGTACCGATATTATTGGCGCAAATCAAGGTGTTAATTGAACGTAAGAATAGGGATTATCCAGGTGTCAGGGAATATATTCTCAAAAATACACTAACATTCTCAGGTGATACGTTTACATTAACGGTCGAAACAGCAGACGTGCCTGATGAAATTAGGAAGAGGGAGCCATCAATAACAAGTCCTAAAGGCAGTTATAATTTTAAGGCTTGAAGATAATAAAATCATATAGAGAGCGAAGGAAGTAAAGCGACATTAAATCCCCACATACTGCCATCTCCCATAGGGAGCAGGATTTTGATGTCGCTTTATCAACTTCGGACTCTATATCAAAGCAGCCACTCGTAACGAACAAAAATTTGTTTTCTAGTCGTTCGGTTGCGACCCACAAGCGACATTCGGATAACGATTTAAGCTTTGCCAAAAGGTTTAATAACCGGGATCAGTGGTGCGCATCGCGCACCTAATACCTTATCAATGGAGCGGATTTATTTATGCCGCAATCTATTCGTGTTTTTTACCTGTAGCCTATCAGGTTTCTTTCTCTGGCATGGTTGTGGTGCACGATGCGCACACGGCTATCCTGATAGGTTGGCGAGAATGTTACATTTTAAGCCAAGTCGTGCATATGCTTTTCGTACCCGATATTTTCGCGTTAAAACGCATGAATGGCATTGAAAAAATCTCTCGATATTCTGATTTTGACCGTTGAATGTTGGGCAACGAAAAGATGTTGCCCAACCTACATGGCTGGCACCCAAGTCTAATTGAACATTAGACAATATGAACCCTTTTGTTTACTGTTAAAAACCCGACCTAGCATTGGCAAGGCTTCCTGCGCTTCTCAACAGCCAAACAGTAGTTGTCTGATCTACGTATTGCCATGCAGCTGCAGGCTAAAAAATAGTTAAAAAGCCCGGATAGCACGCACTCTGAGCAAGTTGAACTTAAAGCTGACGACCTGATGACCACTAAGGAAGGACTGACACCCCGCATCGCGGTTACTGGTCTCCGTAGAGCTCCAGTAGAGGCTATCAGTAAAACCACCAACAACAATCCTTTGTTCATATAAGAGTGTCAACTCATCTTTGGACGGCAGATGCCAGTCCTGTCCATGAGCTTCAGCCAATTGCTTCGCTTGATCCCAAGTAGCAACACTTGACTCATCTGCTGATTGAGCTTCCAAACCATGCTTGCCTGACGCATCGACATGGAAGACTATGCCGTTGTCTGGTAAGCTGTCGCACGGTATAATTTGGGTCGGCCGTGCTTTGTTAGAGATTTGATGTAAATAACTTTGCCACGCATTCTCGTATGTCGTTTCTGGTTTAACACCTTTCTGGAATACACTGACAAAATGATTTTGAGATTCAGTTAATGGTAAAATGTCACCGTTGGCGAGTGCTTGCAGCCACAACCCATATTTTCTAAGAATATGATCATGCTCCTTATTTTCAATGAAAACATCCAGATCAAATCCTTTGTTAATAAGTTCCTTGTGCATAGACTGTCGTTTTGAAACAATGACTCTCACAACCTCATCATCAATGCCGATCATGATATGGTTATGCCCGTCACATTGTGCATGACATAATATGCAAAGTGTTTCTAAGTTGTTTCCCTTATTGTCATTTCTTATTCGATTTTTATGATGTATATGGAGCAGCTCGCCATAGTCAGATAAATTGATTTTGCATCTATCACATTTCCAGCCTCTTTCTATCCGAGTAAGCCGTGAAAAAGTTTTCCAGTTAGGTGAATAACCAGTTTTCTCAGAATTTTCTAACCTTAAAATACTTTGTTTAACTCCAACTAACTGTTCTTGGGTAAATCTAATTTTCTCTTCATAATGCTCATAATCTGCCTCAGATTCTCTTAGATAGATTAGTCCATCTAGCTCTTCTTGATATTTTTCTTCTTCCCCGTAAAGCCATTCAAAACATCTACTATTATCCATACCTGCTTCTCTAATAAGTGATTATCCAGGAGCTTTCTTTACTTGTAACCAATTGAATAATAATGATTTAAGTTAGGTAGGTCATGTACATGCTTTTCGTGCCCGACATTTTCACGTTAAAACGCACGAATGGCATTGAAGAAATCTCTCGATATTCTGATTTTGACCGTTGAATGTTGGGCAACGAAAAGATGTTCCCAACCTACATGGCCGCTATTGTGTACTAATTTTATTCATTTTCTAATGTTGTTAAATCTTCAACTCCTGCCATATCTGCGAGCATTCTCGTATAGATACGCAATTTTTCCTGCAAAACAATTAATTCACTTCTAAATTCATCACATCGAATAGCATCATCAAATGCGTTTTGCAAACTCAATCGATGCCATTTTGCAGTAAAGGGGCGAATAATCTGATTTAAAACTATTACTGCTATTTTCGTAAATTCGATGCAATTTCTAGTATTAGCTTTCAAAATTTGACGGGTAATAGAAAATAAAGCATGAATACTATCGAGCGCAGTTTTTTCATCACCATGCGCTGAATCAAGAGGCTGAGTGGTAATCCGTGTTAGTAGCTCAATATATAATTCCCATGCAGCCCCTTTGTCCTCATCTTGTGGTTTCCACTCCATTTCTAAAAATGGTACTGTCACTTTTAAAGATGACATTTTCCATTTTTCTAACCAGTCACTCCATTTTATTGTTGGTGCTGGTATATCTGTCATTTTTGCCACCTTTCGCCAGAACGATTATTAATAAAGTTAGGGAAGGAATTATCTGGATTGATTTCATCACGTCTTTTAAATGCTTCATGAATCCATTTTTGCACTACATCTGGATTCTCATTCCAGTTATGAATTGTAGCGAATTCACATTTAATATTGTCATATAGTCGAGGTGGAATGGTATATCGGTTATATTTACTTTTGTCTTTACGCGGATATGTAGGCAAAATTATTCCCAATATACCAGACCTAGAATTGTATTCGGTGTTTCTAATACTTGACCCTATTTCCCAATCTATATGTTTTCGTTGCCAAGTTTGACTACCAATCAAAACAACAGTAACAGTTGAATCTCTCAGATATTCGTCTCTAATTTTTTGTCTAATAACGTCTGACTTTAGATTTGTATCAATATCGCCAATTTGCACAGACTTCGACACTATAATGTCATGTTTATCTGAAAATAAATGCTCAAATTTGTTACGATAATCTTGGTCGTTTGCGTGATGATAACTTACAAAAACTTTATGTCTGTTTGTCATGTTTTTCACAAATTTATTTTAGCTAGGGGTCGGGGTCGTGCACATGCTTTTCGTGCCCGACATTTTCGCGTTAAAACGCACGAATGGCATTGAGGAAATCGCTCGCTATTCTGATTTTGACCGTTGAATATTGGGCAGCGAAAAGCTGTTGCCCAACATAGATCGTTTATCCGGCTCAATTAACACTTCGTAGAAATTTTTAATTAACTTGGTTATTCTGAGTGCTTCTTGTTCAGAACCGTTAAATATATCAGGGTGATATTTTTGGATTAAAGCTTTATAAGCGGCACGTATAACGGCATTGGGAGCATCTCTTGTAACTTTTAAATTATCATAATGGGTACGGAAAATTGTCATGTTATTTGACACGAAAGTATTTTATGTAATTATTAAATACATTTGAACTGTTTGATATACCAATAGAATTAACATCTGATAATACTGACCATTGATAAAGATATCCATTATGATAAATAACTGTGCTTTGTGAACGCATGGAAATTCCATCAAGTTTAAGTTCAATTGTGAATTTAGCTTGGTAATCAGATCCTTGTTTTTTAATATCTTGAAATGACACGGATCCATTCATAGTTTTAGCTTTTGATGCAATGAATCCTTTAATAAATATATTAATAACGTCATCTGTTTTGCCCATTCCAATAAGCGAAGATATTCCGGCATAGTAAAAAGTCTTATTTAATTCATCTATAGAATAATATAATCTTGTTTGGCTATTTTCTGTATTGTATTCGCCTTCAAGTTTTGGTTGACTTGGAAATACTGCCTCAAACTTTCCTTCAATGGTGTAAATAGAAGGTGCCGCGCATAAATTCTGTGAAAAAAATAATAAAGACAGGACAAATAAATAACGTGATAAACTCATAAATATTTCCTAATTATTTATACCATATCAAAGGTATGCGATCTTTTTACCAACCGCTATTAACCTCAACTTACTCTAATATCTTCCAAATGTGTGTATATTTATTATAGCCAACTTCGACTGATTCTGGACATTTAGACCATACAGGGATTGTTTTTTTGAGTATTCGTGATATTACCCAGCTTTGATAGACATCGTTAACAGCCTTTTCGTTTTCTTTCAAGCAAGTATCACGGAAGCTACCATTATAGGGGTATGCATCGCAATCGTTTATGGCATAGGTGGGAGCAGAAGGTGGACTTTCGTACTGAGAAACTGTGGGTACATAATAACAATCAACAGTTATTAACGATTTATTCATGGAATGTAATCGTACAACTCTTTGGTCATGAATATCGTTAGCTGATACCCCGCTCTCAGCAATTGAATTCACAGAAAATAATATTAAAAGTAGAGCGATATAAAAACGGAACGATTTCATAAATTTTCTCCTACATGGTTTAGATATTACTAACACTGCGAAATTTCAAATCTAAAATAAGGTGTTTGATCTTTAAAATAATATATATAGCGAATAATGGCTCCATTTTTTATGAGCGCCAAAGAATCACCTTCACACCAAGTGTCTTTTGCTTTTTTTACTAGTAATTCTTCAACCTGCTCGTTACTGCTACCAGTCTGAGTTAAATAGTTCTGAAACCATTGCCTATCATAAAGTAATATTACTTCAAATGTTATTGTTTTTCCTAAAGCATACGCCTTGCTCATGATCATGGTAGAGTCCATTTGCATGGGTAAGTTTTTTGCCGATTCATCTGCAAGTTGTTTTAAAAAATGACATATATCCCATTTTTTGTAGTAATCACCATGACGCTCATCCGCGTATGCGGGAAAAGTAACTAAAAAAATTAAAAAAACAATAAAACGAATCATGCCGCCACCTAAACTTTAACGTCATATTGGGCAACATTTTTTCGTTGCCCAACATTCAATATTGAGAGATTTATTCAATGCTATTCGTGCGTTTTAACGCGAAAATGGGCATCCTTCATAGAAGCTCAAAAGTAGTTGACACTTTTTTATCAAAAAAAATGCTAATAATCTCTGTAGGTCGGGTTAGGCGCTAGCCGTAACCCGACACAGATAGTACGATTTGTCGGGTTACGCTCTCGCTAACCCGACCTACGCGTCTGTAATTAGAAAAAGTGTAAACCGATGAATGAAGGATGCCCGAAAATGTAAGGCAACGATAGAATCATTGGGCCACACGGCTTATGTTTTGCGTTTGAGTTGTTTGACACGAAGCTTCATATACTCAATCTTTCTTTTTTCAAAATCACCTTCAGCATATACCAGTGCTTGAGCCCACAAACCTGTGTCTTGGTTATTGCTCGCTATCTCTTTTTCTGCTTGGGCATAATATGGCGTGTCATTTTCATCCATCCTTGACGCAACAGCATCCCCGACATTTTTAAATGAAGATATTGCACCGTAAAAAATGTCTGTTATGCTTTTGTTTTTCAGCTGCATGAAAGAAATCCTCCAAGTTACTAGACCCACGAGTATTGCTCCCGAAAGTGTTATAGACTGATCATGATTAAACATCTCGTGTAAAATTGAACCTGTACCAAAAAAAGCAGCAAAGCCAATGCCAAAGGAAATAATGAACGTTAGTAAATATTTAGTTCCTACGCTTGTAATAATGTGCCTAGCCACCATGTAAAGGGCAATGCTGATTATAAACGCAAGAACGCCCGCAGCAATTACGGTCTCTTGAACTACGCCTCCTTTTAATGCCAGAAAGCATACTG
>JBAXTQ010000212.1:0-6610 GCA_037130115.1 Methylococcaceae bacterium | reverse complement strand
GTAGGCCGGAATAAGGCTTTTCGAGCGCAAGCGAGAATAAGCGTTTCCGGCACTCCTCTCAAGTGTGCCGGAAACGCCACCACGCGCTACGCCCTTCGACAAGCTCAGGACAGGCTTGGGTGGTCTTATTCCGGCCTACGCCTATTGCTTGTTATAGACTGTCTACTGGAATCAAAAATTAAAAACTTGAAGATTGAGTTAAAGGTGTCAGTATTTTTTACAACTTTTTTCAGCCCTAAAATCACCATTAAAGATTCCTTCAGAATACGCGACCTCTTCATTCACTATAAGTCAGCACTCATCATAATTAACGCAACCCATTGATTTGTTTTTATTTTTAAAATTTAAACAGCAACCATCCAATAGATCCAACACAATAGGCAATGATTATATTGATGGCATTTCCAATCAATATCAGTTGATTTTTACTCGCTTGGCCACCTTCAAACTGTCAGCTTTTTTTACAGTCGTTATAAATTCTTAATCAAGAGCCGGCATTTTAACACCCATAAAAAACTTAATAACAAGAACTTTCAACAGGTTATCTCCACATGATAATTTTTGGAATGAATAATGCATTTAATTTAACGTGATTCAAAAATTTAAGAATATTTTCTATCACCGTTTAAATTAATTGAGCTTGACCACTTAATACACGGCAACTCAAAAACCATTATTTAACCCGGATATTTTGAAGGTGTCTACGATGAAAAAAAAGCAATTTTGGGCTATCATGCTCTTGGCGCAAGCCTCACTGGCATCTGCAGCAACGACAGTGTTCACTGACGAAGCGACTTTTCTAGCGCAAATAAAACCAGGCTACTATCTTGAGGAATTTAGCAATTATACTTATAACGAGAATGGTAGCTTCCCCCTTGATGGAACTCAGATGACACAAAGCTACGAACCAATAAACGGTTATAGCTGGACTGCCGCCACAATTCCAGACGGCACAGCTCAAGGACTAAATGGCTTATTTTCAATTCCAAACGCTCTTTCAACGTGGGCTGCCGAGGATTTACTGACCATCACTTTCACGGGTAGTCCCGTAACAGCACTGGGCGGTATTTTTGCAAGTACCGACTCAAACGGGGATGTTACCCAGCAAGAGGTTGTCATCACATTAAGCGATAACGATAACACCTCCGTGCGGTTTTTCGGATCCGATTTTCGTGGCTTCACCAGTGATATTGCCATCGCCTCGCTGACGATTGATGCAGTGGATGTTGGCCCAAACAATGTATTTTGGCCCAAGCTGGATCGTTTCTATATTGGCTCTGTTTTACCAGATCCTGTTCCCGTTTCACAGATACCCGCAGTTGTACCAGTACCCGCTGCCATCTGGTTATTTGGCAGTGGCTTGTTGGGACTGTTTAGCTTAACGCGACGCAGTAAATTCGATTAATTAAAACTGCGACAAATAAATAAAACTGGACTATTGATTCCGGGAACGCCGAGCCCCAGCTCGGCGTAATCACCAATAATCAGTAATCGGCCAGACTATCCGGTGCCGAGCTGGGGTTCGGCGTTCCCGGAAAGTTATCTTGTTCGACTACCACAAAAACCCGCACTATTATCCGCCCCTCTTAAATCCAACAGCGTGTCCGTCAGTCACTTCCTTCAACCGCCTGCTGGTGGCTTGCTTTTGACTTTGCGGCAAGCATCCTTTAAAATCAAATCTCCTCAATTGGAATCGTCGGCACTGCCACTGGCGGGGTTTATAAGGCTCTGGCATTTGTGCCGCGCATGACCCTTGTTAAGGCAGAAGCTGCGTTCTTTAGGCAGAAGCAATTCTCCAGACATAAACATAAAATAAACGATGACCTTTTCCTCTCCTCAAGCAAGCAGCTCTGCCGACTCCGACAAAGTATCCACTCTCATGCGAAATCGCTGGATTCTGGTTTTTACCTTTATTATCAGTGCTTATATGTTGTTCGGTCGGTTGGGAGGTTGGCCGTTAATATCACCTGATGAAGGACGTAATGCCGAAGTAGCCAGGGAGATGAGTCAATCCCATTCCTGGCTGGTACCCACTTATAACGGACTTGCCTATCTTGACAAGCCGGCGTTTTACTTCAAGACTATCGCACTGTCTTTTTCATTGTTCGGAGAATCAGAAACTACCGCCAGACTGTCTTCCGCTTTCTTTGGTTTTTCGCTGCTCGTGGTAACGTTCCTGTTTTGCCGACGCCTATACGACCAACGAACCGCCCTGCTGGCCATGCTGATCGTCGCGACAACCCCGCTGTACATGGTTTTTTCGCGGTATGTCATTTTCGATATGACCCTGGCTTTTTTTGTAAGCTCCACCATTTTTGCGTGTTTTCTGGCGGAGGAGAGTGAAGAAAAACAACGGATACGCTGGTATCTGCTGGGTGCCTTAACGGCGGGCATTGCCACCCTGATTAAAGGCCCGGTGGGTTTTATTATTCCCACACTGGTGATTGCCATCTTTAACGGCTTTGAGGGTCGATTGAGCGCCATGAAACGTGCCTTTGCCCTGCGTAATTGGCTGGTTTTTTTTGCCGTTGTACTGCCCTGGTTTGTTGGACTGTCAATTCTTCGTCCCGACTTTCCTTATTACGGCATTATGAGGGAATCCGTTGCCCGCTTTACCACCACTGAATTTCATCGCACCGCGCCTTTTTATTACTATGCACCCATTATTTTGGGTACCTTTTTTGCCTGGAGCTTCTTGCTGCCGGAGTCCATTGTTGCCGCCTGGCAAAAAAGGCAAAGCTGGTCTCGCGCTGATCGTCTGTTTATTATATGGGCGGTTGTTGTTGTGTGTTTTTTCTCGATTTCCCAATCGAAATTACCCGGCTACATACTCACCGCCGTATTGGCGCTTGGCGTTCTTACAGCGCGTGTTTTTGCCAAAGCACTCAATAACAATAGCGGACGGGCAGCACGCATTTTATGGCATGCCACCGTACCATTACTGCTGTTAAGTATCTTGTTGGCTGTCGTGCTGGGATTTATTGCCGCTGATCCCGAGCTGCTCAAAAGCAGAATCCCGTCTAAACAAGAGCTCTTTGATCCTTTTATACCCACGATTTTGCCCATGGCCTTATCGTTTGGAGTCGTTGCAGTGCTTTCGATGTGTGCCCTTTGGAGCTGGAATACACGCTTGATATTTGCAGCCTTTATCAGCTTTCCACTACTGTTGATGACCGTCAATTTTGAGGTCTTGAATCTTTTTGCGCAAACCCGCGCTGCGCGTAGCCTGGCAGAAAAAATATCGACCACGTTACCGCCTGATGCCGAACTGGTTTGCATGGAGTGCCTGCCCAACGGGCTGCCGTTTTATCTCAAGCGTCTGGTGACTGTTTTAAGTCGTGAGGGCGATGAACTGACCAGCAATTATGTCAAATTCACGCTGGCTTCCGGCAAGCCTTGGCCTGAAGGTATCGTACCAATAGCGCAAGCGCATGATTGGCTGGCTACCCGACAGCACCCGGTCTACCTGCTTGCCGATAAAAACCACTTAACGACGCTTAAAGCAATGGCGCAGCAACAGGGCGTTGAAGTAGTCGATTTAAATTCTAAATATTCGGCAATCTTACTGCCGACGCCAACAGGGAACTGATATGTGCGGCATTTGTGGTTTAGTATTACCCGATGGCATGGTGAAAGACGAATCCATACCCCAGCAAGTTAACCGGATGATTGATGCCTTGATGCATCGCGGCCCCGATGATACCGGGATTGACGGCGATCAATCCGCCGTTTTTGGCATGACCCGACTGGCCATTCGCGGTTTAAGCGACGGCAAGCAGCCGATTATTGACCCGGACAGCGGCGTCATGATGGCTTGTAATGGCGAGATTGATAACCACCTTGAACTACGTGAATGGTTGCTTGAACGTGGACGCACGGTTGAGCAGAGTACCGATGTTGCCGTCATTCCGGCCATGTACCTTGAACTGGGCGATGCTTTTGTGGAACAGCTCAAGGGAGCCTTTGCCATCGCGATATGGGACCCCCGTACCAAAAAGCTGTTGCTGGCCCGCGATCGAGCGGGCGAACGTCCGCTTTTTTACTCAATCAACGACGGTATCGTGGCTTTTGCTTCACTGATAGCTGCCTTGGTATCGCCCGGTAAACATGACTTTTCCATCAGCCCAAACGCGGTTCACAGTTATTTGCAGGCCGGTTTTTTTGTCGCGCCTGAATCGCCGTTTAAAAACATTCAAAAAGTGTTGCCTGGCGAAATACTCACCCTGGATGCCTCGGGTATTCAACGCAGACATTACTGGCGCTGGAATGCCGTTAACACGACCAAACAACCCGGCTCACTGGATGCCTTCGACGACATTTTTCGGGAATCAGTGCGCAAGCAAAGCGAAGTTGATGTCGACTTTGGCCTGTTTTTAAGTGGTGGACTTGATTCTTCTTTAATTACGGCGGTCACCCGTTCCATCCGTCCGGAAAAGACACTGAAAGCCTACAGCCTTCGCTTTACTGAAGCGTCTTATGACGAAGGCCACTATGCCGAGCAAGTCGCCAACACCCTGGGTGTTGAGTTTGTACCCGTTTGGGTGCGCCCCGAAGATTTCCCGCCCACTATTGCCAAACTTGTTCGGCAGGTGGGTGAACCGTTGGCCGACCCGGCCTGGGTGCCTAGCGCCCTTTTGGCGAGACGTGCCGCGCAAGAGGTACGCGTAGCACTGGTTGGCGAAGGTGCGGATGAACTTTTTGGCGGCTATCCAACTTACTTTGGCGCAAATCTTGCCGGTTATTATGCACGACTTCCCGGCTCGGTCAGGGCACTGGTTCGACGTGCGGTAGAAAGCTGGCCGACCAGTGACAAGAAAGTCACCATCCCTTTTCTGCTTAAACGCTTTATTCAAGGCGACGAACTGGATTTTCTGGGTCGCCACATACTCTGGACATCCTGTATTTCACCGGCAATTTTAAACCGGCTCGGAGTAACGCCGCCCTTGCTTGCCCGACCCAACTACTTATCAATAGAAATGCTGGATCGGCTGCAACAGCATGATTTGGAAACGTCGCTGGCGGAAGGTTTATTAACCAAGGCAGACCGTGCCAGCATGAAGTCGGCCTTGGAGCTACGCGCACCGTTTCTTGATCAGGAAGTCATGGAATTTGCCGCGACCCTTCCGGAAAAAGAGCGCATTAACCGCTTGCAAACCAAAGTTTTTTTAAAGCAGTACGCGCTGCGCTACCTGCCTGCGGACATAGTGCATCGCAAAAAACGCGGGCTTTCTGTGCCGTTGAGCAGTTGGTTGCGCGAACCGCTTTATGAATGGGCAAAATCGAGATTATCTTCGCCGCTGCTGGATCAAGTCGGCGTTAATCGCCGGGTTGCCGTGGAACTATTGCAGGAACATACCCAACGCAAGGCTGATCATGCCCGCGCCATCTGGACGCTGTGTGTTCTGACTGAATGGCTGGAATGGGTGTCCGAAGCTGAAGTTAACTCGCCGAACACCTTGTAACAAAGAGATTCATAATTATTCAGTCCCACACTTTGAAAAAGAGGGGGTTAGGGGAGATTTTATTAGATAAATCCCCCTCTGCCTCCTCGCTACGCTCTCCCCCTTTTTCAAAGGGGGAGGTGAATAACTACGAGCGGAGCCGCGTTGGCTGAGCGGAGCCGAAGCCGACAAAATCGCTTCGACTCCGCTCAGCCAACGGATTAACTTAATGACATTGGGGTTAGGGGAGATTTTTTAAACAAATCCCCCTCAGTCCCCCTTTTTCAAAGGGGGAGGAAAAATAAATACTTAAGACGATACTAGCTTATGCTGTTTTTCCGCTGCCGCTGAGCTAAAATCCACTTCAACGACAGGGTCAATAAAAAGAAAGCGCAGGCCGCGATACCCAGATATTGGGCAAGATGAGACATATCAGCCTGTATGGCACCCGCACCGATGAGGGTCGCAGTCACGCCAAGCGGAAGAAAGCCTAAGGCACTTCCAATCCAAAAATCACCATGACTAACAGTGCTCAGTCCCAACAAAATATCGTTATAAAGACCGCTAATGGGCAATTGCCGCATGAATAATACCGAGCGCCAGCCTCGTGCTTGCGTGCCTTGGGACAAGGCGATAATCTTTGGGAATTTTTGCTGAACATACTCCCGACCACTCCAGCGAGCAAAAATAAAAGTGCCGTAAGCGCCCAGCAAGGTTCCGAAATGACTCCAAACAAAACCCCACGTAAACCCAAAGACGACACCTGCCAAAGAACACAACAGCAGTCTGGGCATACCAATAGCGGTTAATAAAGCCGCTGCCAAAGTAAAGATGGCGGGTGCTGCGTAACCCGTTTCAGCCAACCACAATTTAATTTGATGACTCTGGTTAAGCACGTCTTTTAGCGGCAAGGAGTAAATTAAAAAACTACAGCCCACCACCGCGATAAGTAGTGAACCCATCGCTATTTTTTTGGACATCGTGCTTGTTGATTCAGCCACATTTCACCTGAAGATTAATCGAGAAGGGTAATAATACTGGAGACCATTGAATAGCTCCAGAGAAAAAACAATACTTAGGTAAGGCAGCACGCAGAAAATACCCCCCCAGAACCCGCCTGGTTCCCACGCTCCAGCGTGGGAATTCATCCGGCAACGCTCCAGCGTTGC
>JBAXTQ010000211.1:0-6619 GCA_037130115.1 Methylococcaceae bacterium | reverse complement strand
GGCGTAGGCCGGAATAAGGCTTTTCGAGCGCAAGCGAGAATAAGCGTTTCCGGCACATACGCATCAACTTAAAGATATTACAGACCACGAAGACACGAAGTTCACGAAGAAAAACCAAAGAAAAATCTTCGTGTTCTTCGTGTCTTCGTGGTGAAATGTCTTAAGATACACACATCAACTTAAAGATTTAATTCACCACGAAGACACGAAGTTCACGAAGAAAAACCAAAGAAAAATCTTCGTGTCTTCGTGGTGAAATGTCTTAAGTTGATGTCTATTAGGCCGGAACAAGACTATCCAGGCGGTGTGCGTGGTGGCGTTTCCGGCGCTTTCGTACCGTTTTATATAAAGTATAAGTCGTGTGCTTAGGGTAATGCCGTTAGATTAAGCCCAAGTTGTTTAAAAAACGGGAGTGCAATCGCTTTAGCTATTGCCTGTAAAAACAGCTAAAGCGGTTTTACTCCAGCATCCGGTACTGGCATTCCCACACCGGCGCTTGGGAACGATAGGATGCCGTTAAGATAAGCGCAATTTGTTAAAAAAACCGGAGTGCAATCGCTTCAGCTATTGCCTGTAAAAACAGCTAAAGCGGTTTTACTCCCGTTGTATGCTTAACTTAACGGCATTGTGAGCTACCGGTTTAACCATTGTATGGAAAGCCGATATGGCCTATATTATAAAAAAGGTAGCTATTGTATTTGATTATGGAATACGGATGACACTGATTAGACGGGTTTCAACGGATTTTATTTTTAGTCAAAAAAAACGGCTACAAACTAAGCCGGGACAGATAACTTTCTGGGAACGCCGAGCCCCAGCTCGGCACGGGATAGTCAAACCGATTACTGACTACGCCGAGCTGGGGCTCAGCGCTCCCGGAATCAATAGGCCAGCTTTATTTATCTGTCCCGCTTTAAATTGGTAGCCGTCAGTTCCAACCAAAAATCAACACAGTCTCGGCGTGGCTTGCCCCTAACTCCTCTTTTTCAAAGAGGGAGACTGAATAATTACCCCCAAACCTAATCTATATTTTCGTACACTTTTTCTGTAAATCTTAGGTGTACAAATGGCTAAAAAAATCAGGTCTTCAGTACCGCTATTGGTAATTCTCTGGGGACACAGGGGCGAAATAAGTAGGTGATCAAAAGTCTTTTAACAAAATAAATTACCGTTAACTTTATATAATCTGCTTGCTGCAAGCACTTTGTCATATTAAAAAATGTTAAAAGGCTTTTGAACGATTACTTACAACACTAATCACGCATGAATATCCGGCAGGTAATCTTCCGGAATAAGCGCCGCTGTTTGTAAATCGACTTCTGCACCTCTGTCCATCGGTGTATCGAGTTCGGGTTGTTTGCCTGATTTTAAAGCATTAACAGCCCGTTCCAATAATTCGGTGTACAAACTAAAACCGATTTCCTGAATTTGTCCGCTTTGATCATCACCCAGCAATTCACCGGCACCTCGAATTTCCAAATCGTTTGATGACAACATAAAACCGGCTCCTAAATCACCGGATGCTTCAACCGCTTGCAGCCGTTTCATGGCATCTTTGCTCATTGCCGATTTTGGCGGTACGATAAAATAAGCGTAAGCCCGATGATGATAGCGCCCTACCCAGCCGCGTAATTGGTGCAATTGCGCCAGTCCCAATTTATCCGCCCGATCAATAATGATGGTGTTGGCGCACGAGCCGCAGTATTATTATATTATTATGATGCTTAACTATGGGCAGTGACGCCGGTGCGAAGGAACGATAGGAGGTTGGATATCAGAAATGGCGTAGGCCGGAATAAGACTTTTCGAGCGCAAGCGAGAATAAGCGTTTCCGGCATCCAGTACGAATGTGCCGGAAACGCCACCACGCGCTACGCTTGGGTGGTCTTACTCCGGCCTACGGACTAAAAACCAATACCGTCTCGGCAACCACCAAACACGGTCGCCACACCACCACAGCGGCAACGCTGTATCATTTAAATGACGGCGGTGATTTAATCGACAGCCCCGGCGTCGCCATTTTTGGCTTGGCAGGCTTGACAGAACAACGCTTGGCTTACGGTTACCGGGAGTTTCAACCCTTCATAGATAAATGTCAGTTTAATGATTGCCGGCATTTAAAAGACAAAGGTTGTGCGGTATTAATGGCCTTGGAAAATGGGGGAATTTCCAAAACACGCTATGAACGATTTTTAAAGCTTAGAGAGAAAATGCCGAAAGCTTTTGTTTAGCGGTATGTTGGACATTTTCTGGCTGACAGTTTAAACGGTAACTATTTAGCCCCCCCCTCTTTGAAAAAGAGGGGTTAGGGGCAAGCCCCTCTGAGAATGTGTTGGTTTTTAGTTGGAGCTGAATGCCAGCTTACGACCCACAACTGCCGGTCGACTATGATTTTACGCTTCCCTAAACCTGACATTCGTGACGTGCTGCAACGATCTACACCGTTCAACGGTATTCTATAACTGACCGTCCGGTTCCCTTCTGAAAGCAGGCAGTCGTTTTAGATAGCTCACCGGAAACATTTTAGGAATAGTGGCTGCCCTTAACGGTTATTAATAACGGATCTATTTCATGGGTTGTCATGTAATTTAGTTAATTGGACTTTATAGCGCCGAATCGATTTCGTTATCCTGCGCGGGCTGCCTTACCCGCTGTAAACCACTTGGAACCGCGAATATTTATTTTTTATTTTCGTGATTCTTATGCTGTTTATGACTACCGGAGGCTTGCCATTAATCACACACTAATTTGTGATAAAAAAATCATAAGCAACAAAATCGTTATTATAGATATAAAAAATATAACTTATTAATTGTGTATGATATTCTAATCGCCGTATTGAGTAACTCGTAATAAATACCCCAATCGTTGCCTGATTCTAAAACGCCACCACCTTAGTGATTTCTGTAGGGGGCGGCCATGCCTGCGCTATAACGAAGCCTTCGCGAGCATGGTCCGCTCTTACAAAGCTGTGTCCGAAGTGTATGGAGACTATATGGTGTACTTAACTTACCATTCCTGGCTATTGCAAGGGATTTAGAGCCTTTTAAAACCCTAACATTTGCCACTCAGAGTATGAGTGTTTAGCCAGTACCTTTCTCAACTTACACGGAAGAACATGAAAATCTTTTTATCTTACGGCCACGATATCAACGAACTACTGGTTAATCGCATTAAAGACGATCTTGCCGCACAAGGTCATGAGGTCTGGATTGATACTACCGACATCAAGGCGGGTGACGACTGGCGACATTCCATTACCGATGGTATTTCAAACAGCGAAGGCGTACTGGCTTTTTTATCTGCGCATTCGGTGCGTGACCCCGGCGTCTGTCGGGACGAGTTAACCATTGCATTGGGTATGAAGTCCGGTGCGATTAAGACCGTGCTGCTTGAATCGCCAGACCATGTAAAATCGCCCTTATCAGTGAGCCATATTCAATATTTGGATATGAGTGAGTGGCCCCAGCATTATGATGCGGGTACTCAGCAGTGGGATGTATGGTATCAAGAGAAACTAAAAGAAATTCTGCGCGTAATTACCCATCCCGATAGCCAGAAGTTTGCCGGGGAAATAGAAATTCTCAAGGAAAAACTTAAACCCGTACCTTATGCGCCCAGAGTTGGGCAATTGCTTAAGCAAGGTTTTATTGGCCGGGAGTGGTTAAAAGATCAAATTGACAACTGGCGCACAAACAGTCGTGAGAGCAAGGTATTTTGTATCACCGGCGACCCAGGCATTGGCAAAAGTGCCTTTATGGCAAATCTGTCTACCGTGAGTAAAGCCGAAGTCGTCGGTGTACATTTTTGCGAAGTCAATAAACCCAATGATTCCTCGCCAGCTTCTGTGATACGTTCTCTAGCCTGTCAAATGGCAACCCGCTTGCCGGATTTTCGCCGCTTTTTATTGGTTGAATTAGAAAAAATAGATATGGATCTGGATAAGCTAACCCCCGATGAGTTGTTTGACCGTCTCATCAGCGGCCCGGCTGTTCATGTTATAGATGGGGGCCGGGAGCGCTATTTATTGTTACTGGATGCGCTGGATGAATCCGGGCCGGATTTGGTCAGAATTCTGACGCAAAAGAAAGATCAATTACCTGCTTGGTTGGGCGTAGTCGTTACGTCGCGCCCTAATGAACCCACCATACAACCCTTTCTTGAAGGTCTTTATCCTGTAGAGGTACAAGCTGACGGAGAAGAAAATATTCAGGATGCACGGAAATATATCAAACAATGGCTGGGCTTGGTCGTCCCTACACTATCCCCCGAGCGAAAAAATGAATTAACGAAAGCCTTGTTAATCACCAGTGCCGGAAGTTTTTTATGGTTAAGCATTTTTCGAGTAGAAGTCAAAAAAAACCCAAAGTTATTGGATGACCCAGAAGCCTACCCACGAGGATTGACCGCACTGTATTACGCGTTTTTCGTGCGCCTTTTTGGCGATTTAAATATTGATAAAACGCAAAAAAAACATTATCAAGACTACCAGAAACCCATGCTACGTTTGCTCGTGGCTTCTCGTCAGGCTTTACCCGACGTATGGTTAAAGCAAATATTGAAGTGGGATAAAGAAACACTGGAAATTGAGGTTCTTCGACCCTTGGGTAGCTTATTCAAGCGTGAACAAAACAGTATTTCAGCCTATCACAAAAGCATTACTGATTTTTTAACCAATCCACAACGATCAGGTGTGTTTTACGTAGATAGTGAGCAAGGTCATTTACAACTGGCACAGGTCTTGTGGTCAGCGTTTATTAAAGCGGATGGAAATGCGGATAAGCTACCAGATTATCTGCTGTATGAATTACCTTTTCAAATGGCGAAAGTCAGCCAAGAAGAACGTTCTGGCATAGTTGGAGGGGTTGAAGGCTGGCACGCTCATAGTCAATTAGTCAAAAAAGTTTACCTTACAGCGAATGAAAAATTAATAGCCAAGGTTTACCTTAAAGCGAACGAAAATATTCTATGGAAACTTGCGCAATCTTGGTCTGCGATTGAAGTGCAATTAAATGATGAGTTATTGGGAGTCGATCATCAATCCACTGCGCGTTCGCTGAACTATCTGGCTTTAGCATTACAAAATCAAGATAACTTTAGCGCGGCTTTACCCTTGTACGAACGCGCGTTGGCGATAAATGAAAAAGTGCTCGGGCCGGCGCATCCAGACACTGCAACTTCACTAAATAATTTAGCTGAATTATTCGAAAAGATGGAGAACTATGGCGAGGCTTTCCCCTTATACAAACGCGCGTTGGCGATAAATGAAAAAGAGCTCGGGCCAGAGCATGCGGACACCGCAGATTCGCTGAACAATCTGGCTGTATTATTCAGTAGACAAGGCGACCATAGCGCGGCTTTACCCTTGTACGAACGCGCGTTGGCGATAAATGAAAAAGTGCTCGGGCCGGAGCATCCATACATCGTAAATTCATTGAACCATTTAGCTGAAATATCACAAGAAATCGGTGACTATGCTACGGCTTTACCCTTATATAAACGAGCTTTGGCAATCAATGAAAAAGTGCTGGGGTCTGAACATCCAGACACCGTAATCTCACTGAACAATCTGGCTGGATTATTCAAAAGCCAAGGCAACGGTGGCGCGGCTTTACCCTTGTACGAACGCGCGTTGGCGATATATGAAAAAGTGCTCGGGCCGGAGCATCCATACATCGTAAATTCATTGAACAATTTAGCTAAAATATCACAAGAAATCGGTGACTATGCCACGGCTTTACCCTTGTACGAACGCGCGTTGGCGATACGGGAAAAAGTGCTCGGGCCGGAGCATCCGGACACTGCGGCTGCGCTGAACAATCTGGCTTATTTATTCAACAGCCAAGGCAACGCTGGCGCGGCTTTACCCTTGTACGAACGCGCGTTAGCAATATATGAAAAGGCGCAGGGGGAAAATCATAAAAATACACTCATAGTTCTTTTTAATTTATCCAAATGTTTTGAATCTATGGGCGATTACACGGCTGCACGAGCCAGTTACGAACGCTTATTATCGATATATCAAAAAACATTAGGCATAGACCACGAGGAATCAAAAAAGATTGAAGAGATTTTGCATAATTTACCTGCTCAATAGAGCCATCATTAGGTGATTTTAGGCAGCGAGGATTTAGTGTTTATTTTGGCTGGGTTGGGTATTTCTAATCGTAGTGATTCAATTGCATCCTTATAAAAATCTGACAAAATTAAATCCGATTTAACGGTTGCTGAGGCATTTTCCATTATGTAAAAAAACCAGCAACTATCGGGAGTCATTGATAAAAATTCTTGCGTACAATATTACTTCTAATTGTTCTGAAAAATGTGCTCCTTATTTTGGGAGATATAGAAGAGTATGCTCGTCGTAATGCTGTCGAGAATTTAAGAAAAGCGGGAAAAATTAAGGCTTGAATTTAATCACACACTTTTTAATACATCATTAATCAATCTATGAACGAAAAATCTATGCAACTGCCCTTAACTATTCTGGTGGCAGGCAACTCAGATAATCAAGTGTTATTTCCAGAGCTTATCAAAGCATTTGAAACAGCCCTGATTGATGTCGCTAGGAGTCTGTCCGACTTCCCCAGCGCAAATCTGATAAAATAGATTTTTACAT
>JBAXTQ010000210.1:0-6659 GCA_037130115.1 Methylococcaceae bacterium | reverse complement strand
CGGACGGCAGCTTTATGGCAACGAATTCTTAACCCCGAATTACCGCTTTTGGCCGACTGCTGACGATCAGTTTCAACGAAAATCAACACACTCCGAGATGGGCTTGATGCACACTTGTTTCCGTTGATTAATGGCCGAACAGGACGAAAATGGCTCAATTCTGTTGGCCATTGACAGGATGTGAAAATAGCTAGAAAAGTGTAGCATTACACCCGTAAAGTGTACTAATCGTACACAAAATCGTTATACCCACAAAATCCACTGACTACAATCATTATTATTTCTCAAATAAAGGCACAAAGGCTCAACAAAGTTGTGCGCTATTTGGCGCTTTTCGAAAAACTATTCTCAGCGTTGATGATTGTCAATTCACTGATACCCCGCCAACTCAACATAACCCTGACCAGAAATAAGCGTGCCGTTTTTAGTGCCTTTAATGCTGACAGCGCCTTCCCAATACCGATAACTGACATTGAGTTCCTGATCATTGAGTAATGGAACAATTTCAATCTCAAGCTTCTGATTCGGAATGCTTAAATGCCAACGCGATGGATAAGTGATTTTTGAATGGGGACTTTTCCAGTTATCGAGAATTTTAATGGCGACATCGCTCTCTTTCAAGGCTATTTTGGCGTTGTCCGCGAGTACAAAAGAACCTGAACTGTTGCTATCCTGTTGGCCGTCTTTACGCCGTAATTGATAAAACATTAACTCGGTGTTATCCGACAATTGCAAGGCAAACCAGTCCCAGCCGCTTTGCTCCTCTGACAAGGCGCTGGTGCTCCATTCCCTGTCCATCCAACTGGCACCGGTTACTGAAAATTGTTCACCGGCAATTGTGACCGCACCTTTGGTTTCCAGACGCGGGTAGGAATAATAATACGAGGCATTACCTGGCTTCAAGCTTTTCTGGCTTAAGCCTTGGTCGCCTTGTAAAATGTAACTTTTTTGTGACGTTAATAATAAATCAATCCCAAAGTCATCCGTTTTGGCGTGTAGCCGCAACGGAAAATCGGCCTCACCTTCTGTTTTTGCCGACCAATCATACAGCCAAACCTGATATTTTTTAGTTAAGGCACCGGCAAGATCATTGCCTGCCCGGCTAAATCGCTCATCCGTATAAAATCGTCTCTTCTCTACATCGGTCAAAGTTAAGTGCGCCATGTACAGTTGATTGCTTCGCCAGGCAGATTTTGATTCCGGTGTTTCGGGCTTAAGCGCAAAACGAAAAAATGTCAGCTCGTAACCAAATTGCCGGCCTTGGGTGTTTTTTAAATTACCGGTAAAATACCACCATTCAGTCCGGTAGGGATTGTGTGGGCCGTGGTCGATTGGGAAGGTAAACTTTTGCGGCGTTAACGCCCGCGCAAAACCAGGATCATCTTTGGCTAAAACACGACTAAAAGCATCGTCTTTTTTAGCGAGTGTGGCGCTAAAAAAACGCTCAGTAATCCGTTTTACATCAGAAGGCACTATAAAAAACTGCCAGCCAACAATCACCAGTAAAAGTATTAACCCTAAAGCCCACCCTTTCCTTTTCATTCGATACGCAACGCTTCGGCGGGTTTGGTTCGTGCCATTTTTATAGCCGGAAAAACACCGGCAAGCAAAGCGGCAACAAACGCCAAGCCCACACCTTGATAGAGAACACCTGCCTCAACATAAAAGGCCATCGTCCAGCCGAATGAGCGCTGATAAACCACAAAAATCAACACATAAGCCACGATAAAACCGACCGGAACAGCCAACAATCCCGCAACCAGCCCCATCAAGCCGGTTTCACTGATAATCAGCACCGTTAACTGGCGGGAGGTTATCCCGATGGCCCGTAAAATACCCAACTGGCGTGTCCGCTCAAACTGCAAGGCCATTAAGGCACTGAACACCCCCACAAAAGCAATGCCGGCAGACAGCCAGCGCAAGGTTTCGGTAATGGTAAAGGTTTGCTCAAATATTGCCATGGAGGCTTTATAAATAGCCTGATCAGATTTCACGGTTTGCTGTGCTGTCAGTAGTTGACTGACCCGACTCTCCAGTTGCTTTAAATCAGCGCCTTGATTGGCATAAACCCCAATACCGGAATAACCCAAATCGGGCCAATAGTGCTGGTAATTCTGCCGACTTATCGCCAGATGACCTTGATCACCGCTGTAATCTGCATAAATAGCGATAACTTCAAACGCCTGTTCGCCTTGACCGGTTCGTAATAAAATCTTTTGACCTGGTTTGACTGCGTGATGATAAGCATAAGGTTCGGTTACCATGACGGTCTGTTGGTTTTCAAACCGATGCCAAAGGTCATCATTCACTTTATGTTTAAAGATAAAGCCTTCTTTGGATTTTTCATTGAGCTCAAACACCGATAGTTTGGTCAGTTGATCCTCAACAATTAACTGGGTGTGCAAGGCGCTACTGAGCATTTTTACCCCGTCAAGATGAGCTATTTTTTGCTTCAACTGATGATCTGCCAAAGCCTTATCGGCAGTCATTTTATCGCCGGGCAAGGACACATAAAGATCGGCTGGCAAACTGGAATGGACCCACTGCGCAACCGTTTGGCGAAAGCTGCCTATCATTAAGTCCATCCCGATGGTAGCCGATACGGCAATCATCAATGCCGCTATGGCAACACCTGTCCTACTGATTTCAGCGGAGACCATGCGTGCCGGCAACCGCCCCAAAACGCCTAAAAACCGTGCCAATAAATGCTCAATCAGCTTCATCAATACCAACGTAAGCACGGGCGT
This sequence comes from Methylococcaceae bacterium, assembly GCA_037130115.1. Lineage (GTDB taxonomy): Bacteria > Pseudomonadota > Gammaproteobacteria > Methylococcales > Methylomonadaceae > Methylobacter_C. Next base: position 3,912 of record JBAXTQ010000210.1, on the reverse strand, counting down.
CAATAAGCCAAAGCCAAACAATATCAAAAAAATACTGGCCAAGCCCAGGGTGATGCTTTTACCGGAAAAAAACGCTAACCCCACGCCGCCGACTATCAAAACGGCACTGATTAAACCCACTTTTTTGATTAACTGACGACTGCCCGATTCCAGTTGCGATCGTGCCAAAACCTTAACCGGCGACAAGCGCGTCGCTTCAAATGCAGGCGGCAATACCGCCAGCAAGGTGGCACTGATGCCCAGCACCATACCCTTGCCGATTTGTAACGGGGTAATCATTAAAGAAGCAGCATCGATACGAAAATAAATGGCGTTAATGGTTCCCGAGATTAAATACAGCAACCCTTGCCCCAAGACGATGCCAAGCGCGATACCCAGTACAGTGCCGATTATCGCCAACACCAACGCTTCACCAATAATGAGTTTAAAAATCTGCTGCCGGGTGACGCCCAATAAACGCAAACTGCCGATTAAGCGCCGCCGTTGGATAACCAGAAAGGTCATCGTGTTATAGATTAAAAACATGCCCACCAACAAGGACAGCAAGCCCAATGCCTTTAAGTTGATAGAAAAGGCCCGCGTCATTTCCCGCATGGATTCGGCTTGACTATCGATAGACACCACCACGGCATTACCGGGCAACATCTTTTTTATCGCCGCCAACGTTGCCGGTGCATCTTTCTCAAGCCGCACTTCAATAGAACTCAATTGACCAAAATACCCCAATACCTCTTGGGCGGTGGCAATGTCGGTAATAATCAACGTAGCCAATACCTGTTCTGAAACGGCATCATCAAACGTAAGCAAACCTATTATTTTGAGTGCTTGCAGGCCTTGGTCAGTAATAACCGTTAGCTGATCATTGACTTGCAAATGCAGGCGCTGTGCGGTTTCTTCACTCAGTAGCGCAGTATTGGGTTCGGTAAGCAAGCGGGTTAAAAAATCCGGGGCAGACTTGTCTTGTTGCTGACTTTGCCAACCCGAATGTAAGGATTTTTCAATAAACGGATCGATACCGATTAATTTAAAACTCTCTTTATTGGCTTGCACCAGCTTTACATAACCGGTGACCACCGGTGATAAATGGGCGATGCCCTGCCCTACCCTTAATTGGGAATACAAGCGCTCATCAAGTCCGCCATCACTGGCAATAATACGATGCGTTGCCGACCCGGAAAAAGCCTTGCCCGCCTGATTAAAGGATTTAAGTGAACTTTCCATTGCCAAATCAATAGCAATAACAACGGCCACACCCAACGCAATCCCCACGATAGCCAGCACCAATTGCCACGGATGCTGCCATAAAAAATTGCGACTGGCGCGTTTAAGAAGGGAATTCATGAGGTAGCAATAACTTGTTGCGGATGGATAAAACCCGGTCAGCCTGACCGATAACTTCCTGGCTATGGGTCGCCATAATCATGGTTTTACCTGATTTCCTGACTAAAATATCCAGCAACGCCAATACCTGTTCGGCGGTATCCAAATCCAGATTTCCGGTGGGTTCATCCGCAAGAATCACATCCGGATCATGAATTAAAGCACGGGCTATTGCAACCCGTTGTTGTTCACCGCCGGATAAACGATCCGGATAACTGTCAAGCCGATCCGATAACAATAATTTTTCCAACAATTCGGCGACCTTGTCACGATCGGCGCGAGTCACCCGTTTGATGAGTTCCAATGGCAACAGCAGATTTTCCGCAACCGTCAAGGTAGGGATTAAATTATAGGACTGGAATACAAAACCAATATGATGACGTCGAAACAGCGTGCGGTCATGCTCGGAAAGTCCGGTAATATCGGTGCCATTAATAAAAATTTTGCCGCTATTCGGTGGATCAATACCACTGACCAGATTTAAAAAAGTAGACTTGCCGGAACCGCTACGGCCCAGCAAAACAATAAATTCGCCACGACTCACCTGCAATTGCAAATCGCTAAAAATCTCATGCTGCTGCCCCGACTCTTGATAACTTTTACTTAATTGTTGAATTAATATGGCGGGTTCTGTAGTCATCCAAGCGTCATCACAGCAGTGTCTAATAGAGGGAGAGTCTTTGCGTCTTGCTGTGGTTTTACTTTGGCATCACCGGTGTTGCCAGGTTTTGCACGATGTTTCCAAACAAGCATTGTCATAAATTTTTCAGCACCCCGTTTCCCGTTATTGGGTCGCCATGAGTTTTTTGTACGATAGATTTGCGTAGCGACAATATACCGTACTTTAATGGCTTTAACTATTCCTTGGCGTTGTTGGTATTTCCGCTTTTAATCTAACCTACCACCAGAAGCACCATCAATTTATCGTGAAGTTCCGGCAGGGTTGAATGCGAAAGGTTGGAGACTTTGCTCGAGGGTTATAAAACGAAGGTGTTGAGATAATTCTGGAGCTTAGAGGATGAGATCTACAGTGCCGATAATATTAATCACATCTTCATGGGAAATTCTGGAAACAATTGAATTGTTATCCATATAACCACACAAGCAATAACCAATAGTGTAGTTATGATGTTTTTTTTGCTTCTTTATTATTTGTATTAAACATAATTTTCACCTTTCTATTTCAGCCTCCCAAATTAGTGGGTATAGGCGTTAATTTTAGTGCTTCTTGAACGCTCATTTAAAACCATTCGTAGGTAAAAACCAGAGTTGATCAGATTGGCACGATTAAAAACAATCTGATCAATTTTCTTGCTTGTAAAACTATCTCCCTATAAAGATATAACCGAGTATAGAATAAAAGCAAATAATGTTGCTTGAAAAATTCGCCCGACTTTTTATCCCATTTGACAATCAGTTTAATTCAGATGTTTTATATAAATAAGAGGCATCCTTCGTTCCCCGGTTTACACTTTTTGCAATTACAGTCGCGTAGGTCAAGTTAGCGACAGCGTAACCCGACAAATCGACGTGTCTGTGCCGGATTACGAATAGCGCTTAACCCGACAGAGATTATCATCATTTTTTGGTGATAAAAAAGGTTTGTATTGCCAAAATTGTTAATAATGGGTGATAAATAGTAAGCATTTGTATAACATTTGTTAAACAAATGCGTGATAAATGTCATACATATATATAAAAGCCATACAAATGTCATACATTTTTTACAATTATTCATATCTGTAGGCGTTTGTTATTAATGGCCAATTAAACTGAGCCCAAAATAGCCATTAATATTGAGCCACTTTTTCAGATTTCCTTTTAAACAATGAATCTGAGATAGTCGCTGAATTTTTTATTTAGAGACTGTTATGAAGGGGTGAATTGTGATCCCATAAGATCAAATCGTCATACAATAATGGCAACGGCTTAACCGAGCGTAAGATTGGCAAAGGATTAGGTTTGTCACGCAATACCGTAAGAAAATATCTGTACCTGCCAGCAACCGAGATTGCACATCAACTTGATGAGATTAAAATACGGTCAACACTTACCGACAGATAGAAAAATCAGGACAGAAAAACAGACTGATTAATAAGCAATAAAAATACGTTAATCCCTCAGTGTAAAGTGACATATAATTTGCGTTAATCCATCACTCAAAAATGATGGATTAACGGGGGGAGTAGTCAAAACTTAAAAAAATTGTGTTTGAGTTAGCCCAAAAAACGATCTTACAAAACCATCCGATTAATTAGTATTAAAGACCGTCTGCAATCTCGCTCAACCCAAGGCATTTCGATGCAGTTAATTGGTGCGAAAAAATCGAGACTAAAGGTGCGTCATCAATATTATCAAAAGCTTTTGTAATACATCCCTGACTTTTTTAGCCAGTCCAGCTCCATGTTAAGCTGGCCAATATTGGCGTACAAACGTTGGATTACTCTGCGGATCAATGAGCTTTGGGCTTCGCTTCACCCAGCAATTCAGAGCATCTCAAGCCACCCTAAAAAAACAATAGCTTACGATGTA
>JBAXTQ010000021.1:0-30526 GCA_037130115.1 Methylococcaceae bacterium | reverse complement strand
CTTTATAGTATTATTTTTTTCGTCTTTATGTTGTGCTTGTATATCAGTTTAATCTACGCCAAACGCTGGTTACGCATTCGCGCTACCAGTATTTCCGCCACATCACGCACTTTGTTTTCGCGGGTTTTGGTGGCGATAAATTCGGTGATGTCGATTAACAAGGGGCGGGCTTCCAGAAAATTGGTGATGTCGGAATGGAGGTAATCTATCACAGATTGTGGTTCTTTATCTTGCAGCAGTTGTTGCAGGGCAATGATGAGTTTGCCGAGGTAAGTGGGGCCAATTTCGGTGCTGTCGGTTAGGTCACGCGAGGTGAATTCTTCGATGCTTTTTAGTCGTGCTTTGTTGGGTGCCATGCTCGCCATGAGTTTGGTGTAATCCTCGACGTGAAAGGCTTTGGCGAAGTTTTGGTAGTTATCCAGTTTTGATGCGCCGGTGGTTTCTATATCCAACATGCGCAGGTAAAAGCGTTGGATGCCTTTGGTTGCGCTCCAGGTGTCGGGTTGTAAACCTTCGGGAATTAACAAACTATTGGCGGCTTCTGAGGCTTGTTGCACGATTTCATCGACGACGGTGACTTGGCCTTTTTGTCGTGGGCGCAAGGCGAAGGTGGTGGCATCTTCATCGCCGATGTGGGTGTAAGCGGTTAAGACTTTAAGTGCAGCGGCGTAACCGGCCATTTGTAAATCGGAGTCGTTGAATACCGGTTCGCCGAGTTTGTTTTTTACATCGGCGTTTAAATGCAGCATTTGGGTGATTTGTGCTTCCACTTCGCGGCGCACGGCGGGCAGGATTTTTTGTTTAAAACCCGGATTGTCGCCAGCCGGACGTTTGCGCAGCATGAGTATGACGGTGCCTTGTACATAACCGCCTTTTTTTAATTCCGAGGTGGTTTCGGTGGCGATATACCAGGCCGCGACGACCTGTAACCCAGCCGCCCAGAAAATACCGACCATATCCGACCAGACGTTGGTGTCCTGATGGGTAAACATCACGCATTGCATCCCGTTGTCGGGCATGTGCAGAGTCATTGCCGTGTAAGCTTCAATCATGCCGCGACGAAAGTCATCGCCGCTGCCTTTGATGGCTAAAGCGCGGCGTGAATCCCAAACCCATTCGTTGAAAGGTACGGGTGGGTTTTTGCGTAACCAAGCGATGAAGAATTCGGTGATTTCGTGATAGTGAACGGCATCAGCGTAAGGTGGATCGGTTATCCAATAACTACATAAACTATCTGTTTTTTCAGCGGGTAATGTTTTAACTTGGGAAAGAATATTGGGTAACTTAACTGTTTGATATTCGGGTAAAAGAAACTTTTTTGAGGTTTCGAAGCTTCGACATCCGTAATTATAAACAGTATTTAAAGCTTGATTTAGAAACACATTTTTAGGACCTTCGCGCCCCCTATCGGAATTATCCCAAATACTTAGTTTTGCATTCCAATTTAAACAAGAAGCAAACCCAAGAAGTAAATCAACATTTTTCTTTAAGCCTTCTTTTTTACTGATTGCGAACAAATGCAACTGCCTTGGATTAAATAACTGGTGCCAATACGACCAGCCACGTTCACGAATCGGTTGGTCGGTGTTATAACCTGGTTCAATCGCCATATCTGGTATCAAGCCTTGTCGCTGCCATTGCTCAATATTTTCTGCGACAATTTCTTCAACCTTATTTTCCCGCACCAAATCCTCATTGGTAACTGTAGAAAAAAAAGCTTCTTTCTGTTTTTTAATCAGGCTGTCGGCGGTAATCCATTGGATGCAATATAGCCTCTCCTGATAAATATCGTCGGAGTAAGGTTTGAACTCATGTTTTTCCCAACGGCGCAGACGGTTGACTGTGTTTCCATTTACATCATTGTAATCGCCACGTAATGTTTTAATCGACGTAGAGTAGGTTTTGTCGTTCAGGCTGTACGTTAAACAGCCATTTTGTACCGTGCCTTGTTCGGCTTGTTGCATTTCTTCTGATGATACGCCGCTGATAATTTCAATATCAAAGCGTTGTTTCTCGAAGTCGGGGATGAGTTTTGCTATCACATTGTGGGTTTTGGAAATCACCCAGCTCGGTGCCATCGGCACTAGCCAGCCGGTTTCTGGACAACGGCTTTCGAGACAATACAAGTAGGCCTTGGCGCGATTGCCTTGGCTGTCATGTTCTATGCCCAATTCAGTAATTTCTGCATCAACCGCCGCTGCGACCTCACGTTGTGCTTGTTCTATTTCTGCACGTTTTTCTGGTGACGCACCGATAATATTCAACGCGCCCCACGTCAGCATACAGGCAATGGGGTTTAAATCCGAGGCATACACATCACAGCCCAAGCGTGCGGCCTCAAACGGTATCGAACCCCCGCCACTAAAGGTATCGCCCACTTTGGGTCGATGCCCGAAACGCAGTAGTCCGAGTTGCTCAACCAAGTCTTGATGTGACTGTGCGTTAATGCCCAAATGTTGGTAATGGCTATTAACTGCCGCCCAAATCGGCGCATATAAAGTGGTTTGATCCAACTCTTCCGGGCGTTTGCAAAGCGCGGCACGGGCTTCGTAAGTGGGCAGAGTCTCCAGCATTTGTTGATACAAAGGCAATTTGTCTTCGTCATTCAGGTCACGGAGCCAGCGGATTGTGATACCGCGCTCATCACTATCAAACGGTGTTTGCCACCTATCAACGGTTTCTGTGGTCAGATCATCCGCTTTAAGTGTGTAAGCAAAATAATCCCAAGGATTATCCAGTGTCAGGGTTTTGGCAATCTCTTTGGGCTTAAAAGCGTTATTTGCCAAGGCTCTCCGTGCCAAACCGGCTTTATCAAAGGCCAGCAGTTGTTCGTAGATTTCCAGATCTTTTTCGGCATCTTCAGTGGGCGGCAACAAACTGCCCAGCACAATCGCCCGTACCAGAATCAAGGGTTTGCGGCCTTTCCAATAAGAACCCAACGCCGTTAAGGTTTGCCCTGCACCCGCTTTGCGCTCCCGTTGCGATTCAAAGGACACTTTCTGCGCCGGAAAAACCGATTCAATCAGGGCAGGGGTGTGTTGTAGGGCAAAGTGCGTAAGTGTGGTCATTAAGTACCTGAAAAGTAAGATTAGCCTCGTTCCCAAGCTCCAGCTTGGGAATGTTGTACCAGAAGCTCCAGCTTCGTGTATTTATATAGAATAAAGCGCATAAAAGACGGGAAGCTGGAGCTTCCCAAACCGCATTCCCAAGCTGGAGCTTGGGAACGAGCTAACCAAACATTTGGTTATGTATTTATTCGTTGTCATCTTCAAACACTTCGCGCAGATCAATCTGGCAATCAGGAAATAACTGCGGGGTGGCGATGTCTTCGCCAGAGTACATAGCAAGCAGTTGGTATTTTTCGGTTTCTTCGTTTAATACAAACTGATGGACAGCTTTTTCACCGGGATAAACCAGCCAGTATTCTTTAACACCGCTCTCTTGATAGAGTTGGTATTTGAGCTGCATTTCTTTTTTGGAATTACCCCGAGACAAAATTTCTATAACCCAATCCGGCGAACCCAAACAGCCTTTACTATCAATTTTGGTTTTATCGCATATTACGCAGAGATCAGGCTGGACGACGGAATAAATATCTATATTGGCGACGATGGATTTTTTACGGTCGTACAAGCGCACATCGAACGGGGCATAAAATAACTTACACGGTTTTTTATAAAAAAAATTGTACAGTACGCCACCCAAATTAGTAACAATACTCTGATGTTCGGAACTGGGGGCAGGGCTCATCGCCATAATTTTGCCTTTAATCAGCTCAATGGCATCATCAAATTGCCAGGATAAATAATCAGCATACGTGTAGGTGCTGTTTAAATCCAGTTGTGAAAAATCGGTTGTTTTAGTCATATATCACCTTGCAGATAGCTGTTAATGGGTAGTTGCCATGATAAGTAGATATTACCACAAGTCGTAGAGCCGTCATTCCGGCATGGACGGCCGGAATCCAGAATACAAGGATGTACTCATCGATATTACATGACATCGACTAATTCAAGTATAAAAATCAGTGAGTGGATGCGTTACGAATGCCATTCATGGCGACTGGTTCCCGGCAGTCCATGCCGGGATGACGGCTTGGGCGTTTTTTAGCTAATAATATGATCTGTGTCTATCGGTGGTTTTTATTGTTTATTCTCTGTAAATCACAAAGTGCCTATTTTCACACAAAAATGAAAGTAAGCATTCACCTCCCCCTTTTGAAAAAGGGGGATGGAGGGGGATTTATCTAATAAAATCTCCCCGAACCCCTCTTTTTCAAAGAGGGGAACTGAATAGTTACAAATGAAAAACACCAGCTTTACTCTGCATTAAAGCTCAAAATCAAACAGGCTTAGTGTACCATTTTCAGTGTTTTTTGCGGTTTGTTGCATGACGGTTTGAGGCGGTTGCGGTTTAAGGTTTTGACTTTGTGCCAGATCACCCAGCGCATGACGCAAGGCCAACCGCCAGCCTTTGCCACCGTCATTGACCCCCCCGGTGGTGATGGCGGTCATGCCAAATAACCACCAGCGTTCTTCCGGGCGCAAAGCCAGCCAGTTACGCACGGCAATCGGGATGTGATCCAAGGCCATGCCTTCTATGGCCCACGCCAGCACGCAGAGTTCTTTGCCTAATAAACGATCAACCGGGTTGGCACCGACAATCCAGGCCGCCGTTTTTAGATGTCGTTCTTTAAGCCTTATATTAAAGGCACGTTGGACTTCGCTGCGAATGGCAGTCCAGCGTGGGCGCTCCAATATGCACCGTGCTATTTGGCTTTGGCTATGATCATGGCTTTGTAGACCCAAGTTTTCAACAATGCTGACCGCGCCGGTATTGTTTCGCGGTATTTCTATAATAAAATGATGCGGATCACTGGTGGCGGGCACGCCAAAACCCAAGGTCGGATGGACGATGGTTTGGGCGGGAGTAGCGGCTTTTTTTCGGGTGGTCATTGTCTAGGCTTCTTGTATTACGTCGCCGGGTTTTAGTTGCAAGCCACTGAGTTCTGCAAATTCTTTGCAAGCATAACCATCGCCAAACTGAATGCCGCCGTTAACCGTGATGCTGATTTGGGCTTGATTGTCATTAAGAACTGTACGCAGGGTGTTGATGGTTTCTTCAAGCATTTGAACGGTCACTTCACGTTCATGGAAACGTATTTGTACGGTATTTTCACCTTCTCCAATTAAAACGCAAACACCTTTTAAGCGGGTGCTTTCACGATCACGAAAACGGTTAATGACGGCAAAGACTTTTTCCGTGCTATCAAGATTGACGCGTTTACTGTCTTGTAGCCGTGCCGGTTTGTGGTCATCAATTTGTACCCGCTTATCACCACTGGCCGAAATGCTAAAGGTTGCGTTTTTACTGGCTGCACCGGCTTTGGCAAATACCAAGAGCTGGAAGGCTTCTGTACCGGTTTCAAAAGGTGCTTCGTAGCGGTTGCCTTCTTTAGGGTTTGAGCCATTCACGCTGTAGTAGATTTCAGCGGGAGGACACACGGACAATTCAATGCGGCGTTTATCGGCAGCGGCATGTAACTGATGACGAATAATCAAGTCGGCAAGCCAGGGTTTGGGTTCACCTATTTCATGTTGTCCGTCGCTATCAACTGCCAGAAAATAAAGGGTTGCTGCGTTGGTGGTAAAGTTATCCAGATCAGTAACGACAGGATCAGCGGTTGAGACTGTCGCATTTTGTGAATAGTGGATGACCGGGCTTGCGCCGCAATTACGGGGGGTTAGCATTAAAATGGATTCGCCAGTGTCTTTGTTGACGCCTTGTGGCGCAATATTGACGGTGGTTTTTTCTTTTGGAAACGGGCCTTTTTCAATATAACCATCTTCACCCAAGCGCCAGCGGACTTGTTTCAGAGCTTCGGTTTTAAGCATATCCATACCGGCACTACCAGGCATCCAGGGCCATTCCGGGTTGGTTTTGGCACGCATCACAACATCTTTCCAAGGTGTGCGACGATCGCGTTCCGGCCAGAGATAAACTTCGGCTTGGGCAAGATAATTGTTGATGTCATCTTTGACGTCCAGAGCCAGTTTGTAATTGGCGCGTGGACTGGCGAGCAATTCTTCAATTTGTTTTTCCGCCGATTGATCGCCGGTTCCCACTTTAAGGCCGTTATCAATGGTGACCATCAATAGTACATCTTCGCCGGTATTTTCATCTTTACCCGGAAAATACAGGCGATTATAGGCGGCGGATAAGGCTTTTATAAAACGTTGCTTGGCATCATCCAGACGCTCACGGGCTTCTTGAAAAAGGGTATCGCCATCGCTTAGGTGTTTGACTATTTGCTCAATGGCATACAGTTCGCGCAGTCGTTCTTCAACGGCATCGGCAAAATGGCTGTCTTGGCCTGAAAGCACCAGCAAGTTGTTTTTTTCTTGCTGAAACAGGAAAAAATTATTGAGTTGTTGGGGTGGAAGTTTGCCATCGGGACGCACGACCAACAGGAGTCTTGTGCCCGTCAAGCGAATGTCGTCGAGCAGTGGCAGTGCTTTTATTTCCTGGTAGGCGGCTTTGTTAACCGGTTGCAGGATGCCGGTTAAATGATTGATGAGTGCTTGATCGATTTTGGGTTGCGGTATATCACGCGCATTACGCTCAATTTTTCGGGACAGGTTTTCGGTGTCTCTAATAAAATAACGCTGATCTTCGCGATGAATATACCAGGCTTGTTCTTTTAGCTTTTCCAGTGCGGTAATAAATTCGTCCGGTTTGCGGTTGGGCGCGGCTAAAAATTCAATGATCTCGCCTTCGGTTAAACCGATACGACCGCCGACTGCCCGGGATAAGGAGGAGGCTAACAACAAGGTGCTGACTTGGGTGGCGGCATCACTGGAAAGTTGGTCATCAATACCTTCTGCAACCGCACTGCCACCATCGGAAATGTCGTGACTCATGGCGGGTTGTAGCGAGGGCGCAATTCGGGCAATTTCATCTCTGACATCCAGGTCATTGATATTGAGATGCTGGGAACCGACCAAATAAACGTCGTCCAGAGTTCTGTCCTGGACACTTTTGAGCAGACGGGCGGCAAACTGCATTAGGCCGCGCGTTTGCCGAAAACCTTCGTTTTCTTTAAACAGCGCGACCAAATGTTTAAAAGCGGGATGGAACGGATAAGTCTCGCGTACCTGTTCGGCGATTTGTTCTATGCTGGTAGCGGTGATGTAGCCGCCATCGGTTGCCGCTTTAATACGCTGGGCATATTCTTCGGCGACATCGTTGATGACACTGTCATCCGGCAGACTGAGTATCAGCCGTTTTTTAAGGATTTCGTAAATCTCGTTACTCGCCAGTTGGACGGGCGTGATGGTTTTGGCTTGGCGGCGGGTTTCTTGTTGTAAGTTGGTGATGGCTTCCGTTAAGGCTTTGGTTTGGGTACTGTAACTGCCGGACAGGTTGGCGATGACGATACAGCAGTTATCCAGTTCCAGTGCGGCGCTTAATAAACAGCTGATTGAATAGGTTACCCGATTGGCCAAGGTGCCGTCGCCCATGACTTGAGTGCTGGCATTATCAAGATAAGGCGGCAGTTCGTCGATCATAATGAGTGTTGGTTCATTGCCAATAATGGTTTTCCATGTGGCTTGATCAACACTTTTAGGGCCGTTAATCCAGTAGGGTTTAATGGCTTCTTCTTGACCTAATTGGGTGGCAATATCGCCCCAAATAAAATTGTCGGGGTTGTTGCGCCCGTTGAACGCGGCAATTCTGGCTTTGCCAAAATTAATGCGTTCAGCCAGATCGGCGGGGAGTATTTGCTGACGTAATTCCGGATGTCTTGCCAAGAGGCCAAAGGCAATCATGGTATGGGTTTTACCACCTCCCATTGCTTGAGTGAGTTCAAAAACGGCTTGGTCGGATTGGCCTGACAAGCGCAACATGCCTTCACGAAACAATTGATCCATGCCTTGCGTGACGTAGTTTCTGGAAAAGAATTCTTGTCCGTCACCTTCATCTTTAATAAGATCGGCCAGGTTTTCAATAGCCTGACTCATTCGATAGTCACGAATAATCGGGTTAAAAATACACGCCTGCTTTACCGTTTTGATCATGATCCCTGTTCCTTATGTTGCTGTTGGCGGTTGTAGGCTATTACGACATTTTTTATAAAGCCATTATATCGTATAAGTTCAGCATCTTTCATTTCCGTATTTTTACTTTTTGCAATAACAGGGTTTTATCCGTGTTTATATAAGCCTTAATAACTGTCACGCAACCGATTTCACGTTTTGATATGTCAAAAATATGACATATACTTGTCGGGATTAAAACAAGGGCTTATGTTTCAATCACCTTCCGTTAGAATCCATGATAATTTTGTATCCACATGATTAACCCTCGTAGTTTGATTCGAGCACTTGATAAACACTGGGACGCAATTGAGCGCATCGTGTTATTGGGGCGTGATCAAATTGCTTATGAGCGTAACGATGTCCTGGCGTTAATGGCTAAAGTCTATGTTCATGAATCGGCTGAACAGCAGGTAGAGCGTTTGCAGCAGTTGGTTAACGCCGAATTGCTGGTTGAAATGTCGCATAGCAACACCTTGCAGCTTAACGAAAATGTCCGTCAGTTTGTCGGTAGTTTGTTGCACGAGCATGAATTGGGATTGTCGGATATTTTAAAAGCCCGGATTGTTGATATTAAAACCGGTCTGGAGCAATTGCAGCAGGCCGTGCAGGATCGGGATATGGCGGCGTTGCAACGAGGCGCGGTGCGGATTGACAATCAACTTCGGCAAATTTTACAACAACTTGACCAAGATACCCATGCCATTCAGGACATTGCTGAACGCGCCAAAGCCGCTGACGAGAAGATGCCGTTGGCCAAGCGTTATCGTGAAGTGCTGGAAGCGTATGACCGTTATGTACAACCGATGACCGAGTTAATGGATACCGGTGCGGGCGGGAGTTTTTATCCATTGCTGGAAGAGGCTGAAAAAGTTTTGGAAGCGCTGGCACAGCAATTACTGATTCAAGGCGGTTTATACAGTCATCAGCGTTTGTTGCGACAAATAGGCTTTCGGGTTAAGGAATTACGACAAGCCGGACTTCTGGCTTTGAAACAATGCACCAATACCTTGATGCCACTGCGGGAAGAGTTGCGTCGACATAACCGGTTAAGTGCCGCGATTGGGCAATTACTGGGTGAGGTGCGCAAAAAAGGTTTGCGTAGAACTTTTTCGCCACAGAGTTTGCCGGTTTGGCGTAAAGAACGCACGGTATCGGTTGCCATCGGGCCGGAGTTGTTGACGCTAATGGAACAAGTGCGGCATTATCAGCCTAAAGCCGTTGATTTTCCGGAGTTGACCACTGAGGACACTCATATACAATTGGAACAGGTCGATGAAGATGCCATTCGCGAACACCTGTATCAGAGTTTGCCGTTAACGGATTTGATGCACTGGTTAACCGGTCATTACGGCCATTATCAGGACATCACCTTGTTAAGGCTTTATCACACGTTTATTCGCTTGGCGGATGTTGTCGCCATTCCCGACCCCAAAGAAACGCGCATTGCTCTCAAGCAGGTCGCGATTCGCTTACACAGCCATACACTGATGTCTTTATGATCCTTAATTTGACCCAACTGACCCAGCTACAGCCGCTCTTTAAACTATTAAGTGCCGGGACGCATTTAAACCGTTTGCGGGACACCGAACTTTGGGTGGAGCTGGAAAATGAGCAAAGCCATTATCAGGACTTGTTTGCCGCGTTAGGTTTTGTATTGGTCGTGGATGGGCGCGGTTTTGCTTATTTTAAAACCGATCAAGCCAGTTCTTATACCGGCAAACTAACCCGTCGACTGGCTTTGCTGTTGATGTTGCTGTTTGAATATCAAGCCGATCAAGGTTTGCATTTATTCCAGTTTCAGCAGTGGCGGCTTGATACGTCGTTGCTTGAAAAACTGTGGCAGCAATATCACGCTATCCTGGAAGCCGAAGAAATGAACAGTCCGCAGATGTTAAAAGAAATTTTGGATAGTGCGGCACGCGTTGGTTTTTTGGTGTTTGAAGATCAAGCTTATCGCCTGTTGACCGCCGTGCATCGTTACCTGGATTTGTTTGAGGAACTGGCGCAGGCCGAGCGACCCAATCAGCTTCAGGTGGACGACGTTGAGGAGGATTTACTTTGAGCCTGATACAGTACGGCTTTCAAAAGTTGGTGTTATTAAACAGCGCCGGTTACAGCCGCGCCGAATTGCCGCTGGACGACTCAGTATCGATTATCGCCCCGAATAATACCGGCAAAACCAGTTTGATTAATGCCTTGCAGTTTCTACTTATCCTTAATAAACAGCACATGGAATTTGGGGCGCACAGCTTTGAAAATACCCGACGCTTTTATTTTCCGGACAACAGTGCTTATATTCTACTGGAAGTGTTGTTGCCGTCCGGCATGGCGGTGATTGGTTGTGTCGGCAAGGGCTTAAGCCATGATTATGAATACTTTGCTTATCAAGGCAGTCTTGATCTTGATGATTACCGGTTGGATGATGGCAAGCTGGTTACGCAACCCAAATTAATCGGCCGTCTGTTTGAGTGCGGGAAGCCTGCCAAAATATATCCACAAGCCGAGTTACGCGCCTTGTTGTATGGCAATCGTCAAAAACAACGTTCGGATGATCCCGATTTTACTATTTTTCCGCTGGAATTTACCTCCCAAGCGGCCACCTATCAGCGCATTTTGACCCGAACCTTGCGTCTGGATCGTTTGGACAGCAAGGAAGTAAAAAACTATTTGCTGGAAATTTTTAAAAATGACTTGCAGGATCGCCGTGTTGATTTTAAAAGTGAATGGGATAAGTCTTTCGCCGATGTCAATTACGACAAATCCCAGTATGATGCGGTGTTTCGCAATCAGTCGCTCATTGCCGGCATGGAAGATAGCCAGCAAACACGCCGCATTTTACGTGGCAAGATTATTGTGTGGCGACCTTTAATTGAGCAAGGCTTGAATGAGTGGGAAGCTTATTACAACAATACGTTTGAACAACTGACCCAGCAGTTTAAGGGGTTGGTTGCGGATATTCAGGCGCTGGAAAATCGTCAGAAAGCCGTTTATAAAGACCAGGCTGAAACGGATAACCTTTTAAAAAGCCAACAAAAAATAGAACAGCGCTGCCAAGAACTTACGCTGCGTTTTGAATTTGTTAGCGATTTGATGCAATTGCAAAATCAACGACAAAGTTTGCAGGAGCAACGCGACGAACGGGTTAGGGTGATTAAAAATGCCGAGCAACAACAATCGCCTGACTCGATCAAACGCAACCTTTTAAAAGTCGGTAAAGAACACGCCGATTTGCAACGCCAGTTAGCCAGTCTGGATAATAATTTATATCTGCAACTGCAAAAATTGCTGCCAACAGACCGTTTTGAGCTGTTAACCAGCTTGCTGGCAAAGTCGGTTTTAAGTTTACCGGTCACTGAAAATAGTGCGGTTAAATTAAACGACACCGTTGCTTTTCAGTCGTTTGCCGCACAACTGGAAAACAAATTGTTGGCCAATCGCTTGGAACTGCCTGGTTTGTCACTGGATTTGTCGGCGTTGGAAGTCAACCTGACGCTTAAAAGCGCACAAGAGCTGGAAACGGAAATCAGCGATTGTGAACGTCAGTTGGTTGAATGGCAAAATCTGTTACAGACTGTGGAAACGTTAGCTCAACAAAAGCGCCAGCAACAGGAATTGGAGCGGCAAATCGAGGTATTGGATGCCGATATAACCGACTACAAAGAATTGTTATTGATGCAGGCCAATGGAGCAGAACGGCAGCAAACCATTGCCGATGTGCAGCAAAAACTGGAAGCTCTTAAACGGGAAGAGTTAACGCTAACCGATAAGAAAAGCAGCATCGCCCAACATCAGGATAATAATAAAGTCGCACAGAAAGAGCTGCAAAGTCAGCATCAACGCATCAACAATGCCCGTCAGCAGCGTTTGGATCAACACCCGCCGTTTACTTTTTTGGAGCAGTTGCCCTTTTTGCCGTGTATGGAAAGGGCTGAATTGGCTATGCCCGTCCTGGCTGACCGTATTGAATGTTATAACCGCGATTGCCAAAAACACAATGCGCTTGACGAGGAGCTTAACCGGCAATTGATGGATTTACATCGGGACGGTTTGGATAAGTTTCAAACGCAGGATAACACTGAACAAGAGCTTGATGCGTTGTTTGCCTATACGGTAAACTTAAGTCAGGAACAAGCGGCCATTGAACGCAAGGCGCGTTCTGCGGTGGTACAAATTGCGGCTATTTTACGGGATTTGCGGGACAGTCTGGAAACGCTTAAACGGCGGATGCGCGAGTTTAACAACAAAATCAATCGCCGCCAGCTTTCCGATCTGAAGGTGTTTAAAATTGAACCCCGCGAAGAAGAAGCCTTGGTCAAGGCGATACAAACCCTGATTTCCACGTCTGAACAGGTTGAATCGGGCAATTCTTTTGATTTGTTCGACCATAATGCGGTGCTGGATGATAAAGAACTTAATCGTGCCAAGGATACGCTAATCAAGGAAGGTGAAGCGCGAGGCGGTCTGCGCGTTGAACATTTATTCCGGCTGGTTTTTATTATCGCCAAAGAAAATCAAACGCCTGCTGAATTTGAAGACATCGACAGCGCCGCCTCCAACGGCACCGTGCTGATGGCAAAACTGATTACCGGTTTGGCCATGCTCAATCAAATGCAAGACCCCCGTAAAACCATCAAAACCGCGTGTTATCTGGATGAAGCGGCGTCCTTGGATCAACACAATCAGCGCAATTTGATAGAAATAGCGGCGGAATTTGGTTTTACACTGATTTTTGCTTCACCAGAACCACAAATTACCGCGCGGTATTGTGTACCCATCGGCACGACCAACGGTAAAAATCATATCAGCCGCCTTAACTGGCAGATTTTGGAACCTATCAATAATGCCGATCTCAAGCCATGAGTATTTTAAGCGAGGCATTAAAACACCTGGTAAACAGTGATCAGCTGTTAATGGCTTCGGCTTTTACAGCGGGGCAAAAAAAATGTCTTGAACAGTTCGCGCGTGAAACCCGCCTGATTGAACTTAAAAAGCAAGGTCGAGCGACTGTTTATCAGGTCATTAACCGGCAAAGTGTTGTTAACTATCTACGCCAGTTGCATCCTTTGGATGAGGCTTCCTTAACGGACGTGATACCAGAACGCAGCCGTAATATTGGCAGGGAGCGCAATAGCAAGACCGGCCAAACCGGTCATGATTGTTGGTATTTATTGATGAAAGCGTGGGATGCTGACGTCGTTTGGCAGAGTGCCAATGACCTGATGCAGCCTTCTGAGCTGACGGCGCGTTATGGCGTTGCTGCCTTACAAATCAATGCGGGATTAAGTTCAGGGCAGGACTGGCAATGTAACCGGCCGTTGTTGTTGGTTGAAAATCAGGCGTTGTTTGACCAGTGTGATTGGTTGCCGCATGATTTTAAAGGGTGCCTGGTTTATTATGCCGGTCAGCTATCTGATGTTTTATTGCACTGGCTTGCGGAACAAAAACGTACCGATGAAGTGATTTTGTTTCCGGATTATGACGGTGTTGGTTTAAGCAATTACGTCCGCTTGCTTAACGCGCTACACCCTGATTCTGCGTTACATTTTTACTGGTTACCGGATTGGGAAGCTAAATTAGAAAAATTTGGCAACACCGATTGTTGGTTAAAAACGCGGGTGCAATTTGAAAATGCCTTTGCAAAATTGACTGCGCTAAATGCCTTGAACCCCGATTTTATTAAGCTGGGATCACTGTCTCAAACTTACGGAAAAGCTTTGGAACAGGAATCGATTTGGTTGTAGTGTACTGTTAATAGAACACGGATGACACAGATTGGACGGATTTACACGGATTTTTAAAAAACCTAAGCCTCCTTCGCGGCAAATAAAAACCGATTATTGATCCCTGAAATGTTGTACTGGTTCCCAAGTTCCCGCTTCCAGTCTCGCGAAGCTGGAGCTTATGAAGATTGAGCGCCAGAAATTGGGTAGGCCGGAATAAGGCTTTTCGAGCGCAAGCGAGAATAAGCGTTTCCGGCATCCGAACGAGTGTGCCGGAAACGCCACCACGCGCTACGCTTGGGTGGTCTTATTCCGGCCTACCTACAGAACACGGACATCGTTACCTAAAAGCAACCGACTTTGGTAAAGTACTCGTTCCCAAGCTCCAGACTTGTAGATACCGTAACCCGACGGAACTTCATCCCAACGGGATGTTTCCTTATTGATTATGGTCGGTTTTGGCTGCAAAAGTATGAACCCATACCAGACTGTCAGCATTCCATGTCATGCCGGCGTGCATTTTTAAAATGATGTCTCTGTACACGTCAAGATTTGGATAACCTTCTGCATGTGCGTCCGCATCAGTCATATCACCTAACCGCTGACGCGTTAAATCGGTAACAATAAAAGTCATGCCTTCCAGGTCAAACGTTTCATCCGGCAAACCATAAATACCATCACGACGTTGCTGGGTTTTTGTTCCGGCTTTTGTGGCCGCGACCAGTTTTGGGTGAGTGACCAAACGCTCTATTGAACAGGTTTTTGGGGGGTAAGCTTCCATTGAGGATTCCAGATAGGTAAAAATGGCATCATTGTACACCACCCGGAGAAAGGACGGCTAAAGTCGATTAATCTAAAAACTCAGTTTATCCACGAAAGACACGAAATAAATTAGTACGTTATATAATTTAGCTATTCACCCTTTGGGCATAAGTATCTACACAAATAAAATCGACGTCATTCCGGCAGGGATTGCCGGAATCCAGGCTACATGGATGTAAAAAATACGACTAAATGTGTACTTATGACGATCAAAAGGCATGTAAATATCAAGGATTGCCGTCCATGGCATCTGGATCCCGGCAATCCCTGCCGGGATGACGAGTTGTGTAGATATCTATGCCCTTTGGGTGACGGCTTACAGCTTGGTATCTCTTTAAACTTTTTCGTGCTTTTTGTGTTTTTCGTGGACGAAATGATTTTTCCAGGATTCGCCGTTTCCGTTAGACCGCTGAATGCAACGGTATTATTTATCAGGCAATCCTGCCAGCCAGACCTGGATTTTGTTGGCAGCTTGCCGGGTTAACGCAGCAAAACCATTGACTGCACCTGCCGCATCGGGTGTTGGTGTGGGTTGTTCCAGATAAAACGCCTGTGTGCCTATTTTTTTCTTGTCGTCATTAGCATACGCTTCTACGACAAAACGCAATACGACTTTGGCTTTATCGGGCGCATCGAATTGCTGCTCAAAATCAGTCAGCCGGATAATTAAAGAATGATTTTGTGTTTTGCCGCTGGCGATTAATAGTTGTTCAAACAGTTCAGGCGGTGAAGCAATCCAAAGATCCAGTGCATAGAAACCTACTTGCGTGGGCGATGCATAAAGCAACCGGTAACGAAGGCGATTATCCCAGAGCCATGTGGGTGCATCCACGGTAATTGCAGGCTCGTTATTCTTGCTGCTTGAAACGGGAACAGGCAGGCCAAAATCATGGACGGCCGGATACTTCTTTGAAACACTACAACCGGTGTTGAACACTACCGTTAAAAACACCAGAAAACCGAAGAATAAAAGTTTCATTTGGGTTCCTTATAGCCGGGTTCACCTGGGCCGGAACCTTGATGATCAGGGCCCATCAATAAGGCTTGTGGATTATTATCCAGTGCTGCGGCGGCTCTTTTTACCTGTTGGGCGGTCGCTTGTAGTTCGGTAAGTAATTTATTCACTTTCGGTAAGGTGGTTTGTATCAATAAATCACTGGCCGTCTCACCGTTATTAAGCAGATGACCTGCTTTTGTGCTGAGGTTTTTCACGTCACCGGTTAATAGTTGTAAATCGTGGGTTAATTCGTTGATATGAGCCAAGGTTTTTTGGCTGTCCGTGGTTAAAGCGGGAATACCGGCCAGCGCCTTATCAACGCTTTTTCGCAATTCAGAAAGTTTGTTGGTTGAAGCGCTTAGGTTGTTTAAAATATCACCGATATGTTTTTCGTTTTCAACATTCAACAACGAACTCAGGCGCAACATTAAATTATCCGCTTTGTGTAAAAGCTCTTCTCCCGAACTCATCAATTTGTCAGTCATGGAGGGCACCAAAGGAATACGGGATAAGGGATCATCGCCTGGCTGTAACACCGCAGGTAACGTACCGGAATCTTCTAATTGAATCTGGGTAAGCCCCGTCACCCCTTTTAAACGTAAAGTGGCAAAAACACCTTTGGTAAAAACAATGTCTTTGTCGACTTCAATGGGAACCAGGATAATACCGGTATCATTGGGATCAAACAGAATTTTTTTCACTTTACCAACGGCAATGCCCCGAAAAAAAACCGTGGATTCGGGGTTAAGACCGGATACAGATTTAAGGGTTGAAATAACATAAACATTCCGCTCCCTTTCAAAATGCCCTATCCAATAAATAACCGCAGTGACTCCCACCACAAAAATAATTAAAAAAAGACCGGTGACCAGTGCGTGTTTATCTCTCCCCATGAGTAGCCTCTTGATATTGAAATACCCGCTGAGCGCGTTTATTGTAAAAAAATTTTTCGATGAACGGATGTTTGCAGCTTAACACCGAAGCCAGTGACCCAAAAGCAACCAACTGATTGTCCGCCAGCACGGCAACCTGAGTACACAAGTCCCTTAAAATATCCAAATCATGGGTCACCATAACCACCGTAAACTGATGAGCGCGATGCAGTTCGGATAACAGACTGACAAAATCTTCACTGGAAATAGGATCTAAACCGGAGGTGGGTTCATCCAGCAACAACAACCCCGGTTCCAACACCATAGTCCGAGCCAGTGCTACCCGTTTGATCATGCCGCCGGATAAGTCGGCAGGTTTTAGCCAGGCATCATGGTCAGCTAATCCGACCATTGACAGCTTCATAAAGACGATACGTTTGATTAATTCTTCATCCTTAAAACCCAGTTCGCGTAACGGGAAGGCAATGTTATCAAAAACGTTTAACACGCTGAATAATGCGCCTTTCTGAAATAGCACACCGCAATTATAACGCAACCGCTGGCCGTGATCGGCATCCACATTTTTTAAAGATTGCCCCATAACAAATACTTCGCCTTGCGTGGGTATTTGCAAACCAATAATTTCACGTAGCAAGGTGGTTTTACCACAACCCGATGCGCCTACCAAGCCCAATATCTCGCCACGTTTCAAGATCAGATTAATATCCTCATGAACAATTTTATCATCGAAGCGGGTGTAAATATGCTCCAAGCGTATTGCATCGGATGAGGTCATGGCATGCCTACGCCCATAAATAAAATGGCAAAGACGGCATCAATCATAATAACTACGGTAATGGAGGCCACCACAGAGTTAGTTGTTTCACTGCCCAGACTTTCAGTATTGGGTTTAATTCTAAAACCAAAATGACAGGCAATCAGGGCAATCATAAAGCCAAAGACAGCGCCTTTCCCCAAACCAATAAACACATTGAGTAACGGTATCACATTCGGCAGTTTAAGAAAAAACTGCTGATAACTGATATCCAAGGTATTTTGCGCTGAAAACATGCCGCCTAGCAGTGCTGAGGCGCTAGTCCAGGCACTTAAAAGCGGCATGATTATCGTCAACGCCATCACTTTGGGCAGAATCAAGCGCAAAGAATGGGAAATGCCCATCGCAGACAAGGCATCCAATTCTTCTGTAACCCGCATGATGCCTATTTGCGCCGTCATGGAGGAACCGGAACGACCTGCAACCAGAATGGCGGCCAACAAAGGGCCTAATTCACGAATAATACTTAAGCCAAGAATATCTATAATATAAATTTCCGCCCCGAAGGTTTTTAATTGTAAGGCCGATAAATAACTCAGCACGACACCAATCAAAAACCCCACCAGTGCGGTAATACCTAAAGCCCTGACGCCGGCATCATAAATCGTGATGGAAATTTCAGAAACGGGAATTTCTTGCGGATGACGTAACAGATAACCTACATCCAAAACCAGTTGTCCCAACAAAGTGACCAGACTTAATAGTTGCGCCCAAAAGCCCCAAATCAGGTGTTGAACAGCGTTAAAAAACAAACGGAACCAAGCATTGACGGGTTCCGCTGTCGGCACACTCTGGGTCTGCCAGCGATTAAATAAACGCTGGTGTTCGGGTTTAACCTGTAACCGGTCGGGTAGTTGCTTCCCCCAGGATTGCCAAATAATCAAAGCTGCCGTACTATCCAGTTCATCCACCAAAAGCATGTCCCATTGCGTGGCTTTATTGACGGCATTAAGGCTTATTTTTTGTTGCAGATCCGGCATTATCGCCAAATGACGAAGATTCCAACAACCGGTTAAGCGCACAGTCAACTGCCCGTCGTTATTCAAATCGACTAACAGTTGTGGCAGTAAGTCCGGACTTGCTTCGGTTTCAATCATGGCAGGGTGTTACAGGGGTCAAGAAGCGTCAAGTGCTTGTGCATAGCCCAATGTCATTAAGTTAAGTCATTGGCTGAGCGAAGTCGAAGCGATTTTGCTGGCTTCGGCTCCGCTCAGCCAACGCGGCTCCGCTCAGCCAACGCGGCTCCGCTCAGCCAACGGTTTATCTTACCAAGCGCTTTGAGGGGAAGGGATACCCAAAAAAGCTTTCGCAACCCTCATGCTACTTGCGGGCTTAGTCGTAGCTGTAATGCTTGCGTAACGCCTTGACGACTTCCCATTGGCTGTTTAGACCGGCGGGAAAAACAACCAAGTCACCTGGCAAGATTCGTACGGCTTCACCGCCTTCAGGCGTCACCAAAATTTCGCCTTCCAGAATATACGCAGTTTCTGTTTCGTCAAAGTCGATGGGGAATTTGGAGACTTCTTTTTCCCAAATTTCCCAATTAGCGACATTTAATTCTTTTAAACGTTCTTCGCTGGGGTTATGTTCTATTGTGATTTGTGGCATGTGTATCCTGAACTACTATAAATTAATTGAGGGGAGATTTTAACACTTTTCAGTGTCGTGTCGGTAAAATTCCGTGTTGATTCATTCTTGGATAGCGTCTTACATGAAATATTCCCCCTAACTATTTGACAGATAGCATTTTATAGACTTATCCACAAAACCTGTGGATAAGTCTGTGTGTTACTGATTGTGTTGCCCCCTAACTGCATAATTTTTATTGAGATTTGTTAGATTGACCAAAAACTGCACAATGCGTATAGATTATTAATAATCAATGACTTATAGTGAATATTTGAGTTTTTACGGCTGTATTAACAGCCATTTTAGCAAAATCTCTTTAGCAGATAATCAATGTGGGTAAGTGATAAACAATCAACGTTAAATGCGGCTGTTGAAAATCATGACGGATCGTTTTTAAAATAATTTATCAAATGTAACCGGAATTTAACATTCGATACTTATAGTTCCACGTTCCGAAAACCAAAAAGAAAGATCAATCACTATGAAGACTTTGCAAAAATTGCCTTTGGCTGCTTCAATACTGGCGGTTATTACCCTTTCACAGCCGTTATTGGCGGCAACCACCACTACACCGATTAAACATTTGATCGTAGTCACTGGTGAGAATGTGACTTTTGATACGTTATACGGTACTTATATTCCACCGCGCGGACAATCAGTTTATAACCTGCTTTCCCAAGGTATTGTTAAGGCTGATGGCACGCCTGGCGCTAATTATGGTAAAGCCAGACAATCTCAAGCTTTGGCAAACGATACTTATACCTTAAACCCAACAAGAACAGGTGCTTATGCCGCTTTGCCCCAGCCTATGCTGACCGGCGCTTATAATCCGGTCAGCCTGCAACTCTATGGCAATATCCTGGATCCGCGCTTTGCCTCACTGACCGCTAACGGTCCTTTTCAGATTACTAAATTTGTGGGTTATCAATCTGTGATTGGCGATCCGGCGCATCGTTTTTTTCAAATGTGGCAACAAACCGGTGGTAACAATTCAAAATTGGATTTATTTACCTGGGTTACTGCCATGACGGGAACAGGCGGTGAAACCTCCGGCGTGACCCTTGCCAATCCCGGTCAAGGCGGGGAGTTGATGGGTTTTTTTAATATGAATCAAGGTGATGTGCCGTTTTTTAAACAATTGGCACAAAACTGGGCGATTAGTGATAACTATCATCAATCGATGATGGGTGGCACCGGTGCCAACTTTTTTTCTTTGGCAACGGGCGATGTTGCCGTTTATAAGGAAAACGGAGTTTTGGCTACGCCACCGGCAAATCAGATCGAAAATCCTGATCCTGCGGTCGGAACCAATAACTTTTATACCAATGATGGCTATGAAGGCGGTTCTTATGTCAACTGTTCGGATGCCGGTCAGCCAGGTGTTTTACCCATTTTAAGCTTTCTGAACGCAGCCAATCGCGCCAGTAATTGCGAAAACGGCGCGTATTATTTGGTCAATAATTATAATCCGCCCTATAAAGTCGATGGTACGGCCAATCCAATAACGGCAACCAATTATGTTTATCCACCGCAAACTGTAGCAACCATAGGCGAGTTATTATCTTCGCATAACGTAACCTGGAACTGGTATACCGGCGGTCGTGAGGATGCAGACATCACTAGCGATCCGATTTATACCAATGCCGTTTATCCGCAAGTTTATGCTTACGTTCAAAGTCAATTGCCGGTTGGAACTCCGGCCAGCACTATTGCAGCTTACGCAACACCAACAGCAATCACCACAACGCGTCCTTATTTATACAATGCGATAGGCGATCCGCTCAATGCTTCTTCTAATGTGGTATCAACGCCAAGTTTAAAAGCTAATCTGAAGGGGCTGGCTTCATTTTATAATGACGTTAACAACAGCGCACTTCCAGAGGTGTCATTTGTAGTACCCAAAAATCAGAGTAGCGGTCATCCGGGTTACTCGGCACCTTATGCTTACGAAACCTTTCTTAAAGACTTGGTCGCTAAAGTACAGGCTTCCGGTCAATGGGCAGATACCGCCATTGTGATTACGACTGATGAAGGCGGCGGTTATTTTGATAGCGGCTATATTCAAAATCTGGACTTTTTTGGCGATGGCCCACGGATTCCGTTGATCGTTGTCTCGCCTTTTGCCAAGAAAAACTATATTGACCATACCTATCACGATCATGCGTCTATTCTGAAGTTTATTGAGCATAACTGGGGTTTGCCGCCATTGACCCATCGCAGTCGTGACAATCTGCCTAATCCTCTAAAAAATGCTAATAATCCATATCGGCCGACCAATCAACCGGCTGTCGGCGATTTAACTACCTTATTTAAATTTTAAATTAATTACCGCACCTGTATTTTGGAGAAAAATAAATGATAACTTTGAAAAAATCGTTTACCGGACTGGCATTTGTGCTGGTTTCAGCAAGCTCAATTAACGTTGCGCACGCTAACACGGTTGAGCCTTTTGCCGGCGGACAACTTTCCGCTTCAGGTTGGAGCTCTCCCATTGGCACCGATGCCGGCGCTTATGGAATAAACGCGGCACCCGATGGCAGTTATGGCATTGCCTTAAGCGACGGCGTTTGGTCATACAATACCAGCATTCAGTTTTTACCGGGTGATACGCTTTCTGCCTGGATTAATCCCGGTCCCAGTGCAACTAGCAGCAACAATGCTCAAGGTGGACGAATTTATTTGGGTTTCGATGCGGGTGCAACTGTGGTTCCCCTACTGACTCCAGTGACTTTCTTTGGCACGCAATTATACGAAAATCCTGTTACTAAACAACTTTTTGCCAACCAGCAATACGAAACAGTTAACACCAGCTATTCTTTCGTAGCGGCCTCTGACACCAATCAACTGGGGTTTCAAACCAACGTTGGTGATTCGATGTCAAGTTTTAGCGGCAGCGCTGCTCAAAGCTACCTGGATCAATGGTATTTCATGACTATCGGTTTGAGTGCAAATGGTAGTTCGGCAACCGCGAATCTTTATGATACTGATGGCGTTACCTTGTTGAGTTCTGTTACCGAAACCGGCTTGTCGTCATCCAACACCGGTATCGCTTTACGTGGTATCGGCGGTGCGGCAATCACCTCCTTGTCAATTACTGCCGTACCGTTGCCTGCAGCGCTCTGGTTGTTTGCACCGGTCAGCGGTTTTTTACTGATGTTAAGTCGTCGCCGTAAAGGTTTGGTTTAACGTTTAGGTTATCTGTTAAACTCGTTGTTCCGGTTTTTTAGCTTGACCGGGGCAATCCCGGATAAATTAGTATGTTTTCGTTAGTCGCGACGTAGGCATCGCTCCCACCGTGGGAGCGATGCCTACGTCGCGACTATAGCTTGTCATTATTTGCAATCAATGAATAAAAAATTGAATATCGAGTTATAGCTGTTCTGTTTCCCAGCCTTTACAAGCCAGCGCGATATATCGAGGTACTGGCCGTTTCCCGGAACCGTAAGCGGTCATGGTACGGGGCGTCATGCCCAAGGCACGTGCAGCATCGGTCAAAGACAGGCCGTGTCGTGCCCGCCACTGGGCAAAAATGCGGGTGTTTTCATCCTGTGCGTTTTGTGCTTGAGCATCCAGCCATAAGGTGTCAGCGCCGATCTGAATATCCAGTTCAGGCCACTCCAGTGTCCATCCCCATTCATCTACAATAGCGCCGGCAAAAACAGAGGGGTTTTTTAAGGGGGCAAGCCCCGGCGATATATCGAAAAAAGGCTTAAAATCAATGGTAAAAATAGAGTCGTCTATAAAGGTGGCGGCAATTTTAAAATCATTGAGCAGATTAATTGCCTTTAAACGGGGGCGTTTCATCATTTGTGCCATAATTTCCATTCCTTCACTAATTCATCGTGATGTTCGACAATCCAAGCCATTACTTCAGCTTTGACGGCAGACGGCCATTCGCCGGTTGATTGTAACGTTTCAAGGTCAATCATGACATCAAAGCCACAGCCGGACAGATGGACATGAGGCGGGTTATGGTCATGTTCACGAATTTGCAGGGCGTATTTGTTGCGGAAGCGTTGCTTTGTTGTCATGAGAAATATTGTATAGAAAATATTGCTATACTACAAATTATATAATCCTGATTAATTAATGTAGGATGCCTGAATAGAAAAACAATCAGAACGATTCTACTCAATACTTCGATATTTTATTTAAAAACTCTGTTTTATCGCCCAGGCCACATCTGCCGCTTGCCGGTTTTCTTTGACATCATGTACCCGAAATAGTTGAACGCCTGCCATAACGCCTAATGCGGTTGTCACTGCGGTTGCGGTAACCAGTTCCGAGGGTTCGGTCACGTTGCACAGGGTGCCCATAAAGCGTTTGCGACTGGTGCCTAACAGTACCGGAAAGCCTAAGTTTACCAGTATTTCAAGATGCGCCAGCAAATCCAGATTATCCTGTTTGCGTTTACCAAAACCGATGCCGGGGTCTATTGCTATGTTTTCTTTTTTAATGCCTGCATTTAAGGCGGCATTGATTCTGTCTTTTAAGGCTTGGATAACGTCTTGAACCACATCATCATAATAAGGATTATCCTGCATGGTTTTGGGTGTGCCTTGGCTGTGCATTAAAATAATCGGTACATTTGTTTGAGCGGCCAAGGTGAATAAGTCTGGATCTCCTTGTCCGGCAGAAACATCGTTGATAATAGTGGCTCCGGCGTCCAGCGCCGCTTTGGCCACTCTACTGGAGGTTGTATCAATACTGATTAAAACAGCACTTTTTAACTGTTGCCTGATCGCCGTGATGACGGGAACAACGCGCTGTATTTGTTCATCAGGTGTTACTGAATCTGATCCGGGGCGCGTTGATTCACCGCCTATATCGATAATATCTACGCCTTCAGCCAGCATACGCTCAACCTGAATTAGGGCATCATCTAAGTCCGAGTATTTGCCGCCATCTGAAAAACTATCCGGCGTAACATTTAAAATACCCATAATGAGCGGTTTATTGAGTTGACTGAACATGTCGGGGTTCCTGTAAGAAGTGAAGTGTAGAATCGGGTATAATGCCCCAAACCTTTTGATTTTGAATAGTGTCATGAATAAACCACGACTGGCTTGGGCCATTACCGGCTCCGGTCATTATATAGAAGAATGCTTGAATTTCCTGCTTACCCTTGATGAGGTTGATTTATATCTGAGTCAGGCAGCGGAGGAAGTGATACAAATGTATGGCTTTAAACTGGATGATATTCGTCAAAAAATGCCTGTGTACCGGGATAAATCAGCTTCATCACCAACCGTTGGGCATTTTTACAAAGGTTATTATCACACCTTTGTAATGGCACCGGCGACTTCAAATACAGTGGCTAAATGTGTATTGGGTATTTCTGATTCTTTGGTGACCAACTTATATTCCCAAGCGGGTAAATGCCGCGTACCCAGTATTGTTTACCCGTGCGACATTGCACCGGAAATGGAAACGACGGCGCCGGGTGGTAAAAAAGTGATGGTTTATCCACGTAAAATAGATTTGGAAGGGACTGAAAAGTTAAGTACCCATGACTATACAAGTATCGTTAACAGTGTTGATGAATTAATCATTACTGTTAAAGAACGCCTGGTTTTTATGGCCAAAGCGAGTGACACTTAATGAGTGAACATCTCCTTTTTTTGACAGGCAAGCTGGCGGAAAAACAACTGCGCAGTATTTTGGAAAAAATGCAGCCGGAATTTACGTACACCGTACATCAACTGGGGCTTAAAGTCGCCGCCTTAATGACGGCGGATATGATCGGTCGCCGGTTGCTCGACACCTTTGGCGCTGACCGGATTATTGTCCCTGGACGTTGCCGGGGTAATTTGGAAGCTCTTTCAGAAACCTTGGGTTTGCCGATAGCTCGCGGCCCGGAAGAGCTTAAAGACTTGCCGCGCTATTTTGGCAAAGCCGCACAAAAGCCCGATTTAAGCCGTTACAGCGTCAAAATATTTGCCGAAATTGTCGATGCGCCCTATGTTAGTGTTGAAGAGGTGCTTAAACGCGCTGAGTATTATAAAAAAAATGGCGCTGATGTGATTGATATAGGCTGCTTGCCCAGTACCGATTTTCCACACATGGAAGACATTATCCGCACCTTAAAGCGGGAAGGTTTTACGGTCAGTATTGACTCTTTGGAGGCGAGTGATTTAATCCGGGGTGCCAACGCGGGCGCGGATTATATGCTCAGTTTGCATGAAAGCACGCTTTGGGTTGCGGATGAGGTCGCGGCAATACCGATTATAATTCCGGAAAAGCATGAAGATTTGGCGTCACTGGATAGAGCCATTAAAGTGATGCAGGCCAAGAATAAACCCTTTATCGTTGATCCGATTTTAGACCCTCTGCATTTTGGTTTTACGCAGTCAGTGGTGCGTTATCATGAGGTTAGAAAAAACCACCCCACTATTGAAATAATGATGGGTGTCGGTAATATCACCGAGCTGACTCACGCTGATACGGCGGGCATGAACACCCTGTTACTGGGTATTTGTTCAGAACTTGCCATTAATAATATCTTGGCGACTGAAGTCAGTCGCCATGCTTGTCGGGCTATTAAAGAAGCGGATTTGGCGCGGCGCATCCTGTTTGCAGCCAAAGAACATGACACGTTGCCCAAGCATATTAATCCGGGCTTGATGGCGCTGCATGAGATTTCACCCTTTCCTTATTCACTGGAAGAAATTAAAGAGCTGGCCGGACAAATATCAGATCCCAGTTTTCGTATTCAAACCAGTGCTGAAGGTTTGCATATTTTTAACCGGGATGGCTTGCACAGCGCGACTGATCCGTTTGATTTATTTCCCAAACTGCACGTTGACACAGACGGCGGTCATGCTTTTTATTTGGGGGTTGAGCTGGCACGTGCTGAAATAGCTTGGCAATTGGGCAAACGTTTTACCCAAGATCAAGCCCTCAACTGGGGTTGCGCTACTGATCATGCAGAACAAACAGTTGATTTGCATACCTTTAAACCCGCTGGAACTACTTTACAAAAACCATCATGATTCAAGAAATCCTGGTTACCACCCAAAATAATTCAGGCATGGCGCATATTGCGCCGATGGGTATTCATGTCAACGGTGATGACATTATTATCCTGCCGTTTCGCCCTTCTGCAACACTGGATAATCTGTTGGCAAGCAAGACAGCCGTACTTAACTACTGCGATGATGTCCGTGTTTTTGCGGGTTGTTTAACCGGACGGCGAGACTGGCCGTTGATGGCCGCAGAAAAAATTAACGGTCAGGTGCTTCAGTGTGCGTTGGCGCATACCGAACTTGAACTGGTGCGAATTGAAGAGGATTCGACCCGTCCCCGGTTATTTTGTAAAGCCGTACATACCGTTAATCATGCGCCTTTTATGGGTTTTAACCGTGCCCAGTATTCGGTATTGGAAGCCGCTATTTTAATTAGCCGATTAAACCGATTGCCGTTGGCAAAAATAGAAACAGAAATAGACTATCTACGCATTGGTTTTGAAAAAACAGCAGGAGACAGAGAAGTGGAAGCATGGGGTTGGTTGATGGCAGTGATAGAAAAATTTAAAGCAGAGGCCCAAGCATGAGCGGACTACTTGCCAGTGTCAATAGCGTTACCGAAGCCTTGCTGGTGTTGGACGCGGACGTTGATATTATTGATCTAAAACAACCCGCCTTGGGTGCCTTGGGTGCGTTGGATGTGACTACCGTTAAAAAGATTGTTATCGCGATTGCCGGCCGTTGCCCGATTAGTGCAACGATTGGTGATTTACCCATGCAGCCTGAACCGGTGTTTAATGCCGTTAAGGCGATGGCTGAAACGGATGTGGATTATATAAAAATCGGTTTTTTTCCGGGTGATGACTGGCAAGGAACTGCCCAAAAATTGTCGCTGTTAACCCGGAAAAACCATGCCTTAATTGCGGTGTTATTTGCCGACACACAACCTGACTTTGCCATTATGGATAGCTTGAAAGAAGCCGGTTTTACCGGCGTTATGCTGGATACTATGGATAAACAGCAAGGGTCATTAACTCAGGTGATGGCAAAAACGGACATTACCCAATTTGTTACCCAAGCCAAAGCCCTGCAATTACTTTGTGGACTGGCCGGCTCACTCCGATTGGAAGATATACCCGAGCTTATGTTTTACCAGCCTGATTATCTCGGGTTTAGAGGTGCGTTATGTCAGGGACATAACCGGGTAGGGCAGTTAAACAAGTTGGCTGTTATGCAGATTAGGGATGCCATAAGAAACGTTTAACGACTTAGCTTAAAGGCTTATCACCACGAAGACACGAAGGCCACGAAGAAAAACGTAATGTCATTAAAAACTTGTCACCACGAAGACACGAAGGTCACGAAGATTTTTCTTTGGTTTTTCTTCGTGTTCTTCGTGTCTTCGTGGTGAAATGTCTTAACTTGATGTCTATGGTATGGTCTTATTGCTTGTTGAGGTTGTTTGCCAATCAGGAAAAATATTACAAATACTTTGCGGTGTAATCTGTAGCGGGGGAGGGGGTGCTAAAATAATAACCTTGAAAAGCCGTGCATCCTTGGTGCTTTAAAAGAGCCAATTGTTCAGCCGTTTCTACGCCTTTAGCAACCACATTCATGTTTAAATGCCGAGCCATGGCAATGATGGTTTCTACAACAGTTGCATGATTGGCGTCGGTTAAAATATTTTTAATGATCTCCCTGTCTATTTTTAAGGTATCAATCGGCAACTGTTTTAAATATAGCAAAGAAGAATATCCGGTGCCAAAATTATCCACGGTAATTGAAATGCCCAGTGCTTTTAAGGCCTTTATTTTTGCTGTCGTATCAGTAATATCAACAATCAGCTCGCTTTCAGTTAATTCAATGCCCAGTAAATGGGGGGCAATTTGACTGGTGTCTATTGCATACTTTACCTGGTCGACAAAATCCTGCTGCCTAAATTGACGAGAACTGATATTAACCGATAGGGGCGGCAGCTTAATACCGGCATTTTGCCATATTTTAATCTGCTTACAGGCTTCCATTAATGCCCATCGACCCAGTGCCAGAATCAAACTGCTTTCTTCGGCAACGGGGATAAAATCTTTGGGTAAGAGCAAGCCTTTTTCCCTATGTTTCCAGCGTATCAGGGCTTCAGTAGCCATTGCAGCCCCTTCGGCATCGACTTGTGGCTGATAACACAACGTAAATTGGTTGTTTTCAATAGCCGCCCTGAGATCTTGCTCAAGCGTTAAGCGTAAATCTGCGGCTTTTTGCATACCTGAGTGAAAAAAACTGACCGTATTTCGACCACTGGCTTTGGAGCGATACATGGCGGCATCGGCTTGTTGCAGAAGAATATCAGGGCTTTCGTGATTATCGGGAAACAAGGTGATACCGATGCTGGTTGATATTTTATGTGGATAGTGATCAATCATAAACGGTTCGTTTAAGGTGTCCTTAATTTTTTCGGCAACCGCCCAGGCTTGATCGGCCGCCGTGTTTAAGTGTTCTGAAGTGGCATGCAGCAATACAATAAATTCATCCCCGCCCAACCGGGCAGGCGTATCTTCTTCTCTAAGCACTGAAGCCAGTCGGTTGGCAAATTGAACGAGTAATTGATCGCCCACCCGATGCCCTTGTAAATCGTTAAGTAATTTAAAATGATCTAAATCCAAAAATATAACAGCGCCATATTGCCTGTGCCGTCTTGCACTGGCCAATTCCTGGTCAAACCGATCCAATAGTAAACGTCGATTGGGTAATTGGGTTAAAGGATCATAAAAAGCCATTGCATGAATTTTGCCTTCAGCATTTTTTTTCTCGGTAATATCCGAAAATAAATGAACATAATGGCTCACTTCACCGGCATCATTTTTTACGGCGGCAATGGTCTGCCATTCCGGATAGATTTCACCGTTTTTTCGCCGATTCCAAATCTCGCCCTCAAAGCGCCCATACGTTTGTAACTGCTTCCAAAGCTCTTGATAAAACAAGGGCTCATGTTGCCCGGAGGATAGTATTTTTGAGTTTCTCCCCTGGACTTGTTCTTGTGAATAGCCGGTGATTTCGGTAAAGGCTTTATTAACCTGCAGTATTTTGGAATCCTTATCGGTAATCATAATGCCTTGCTGACTTTCAAATGTGGTGGCAGCCAACCGCAATTGTTCTTCGGTCTGTTTTTGCCTGGTTATATCAACCATAAAACCAAATAGCCCGGTTACTTTGCCGTTCTCTTTGGTTAAATCAATAAAGTTACGTACCCACACACAATGGCCATCGGCGGCAATGATACGAAATTCAACTTCGTGATTCTGTTGATTCTTGATGATGTCTTTATATGCCGCCACAACAAAATCCCAATCATTTTCGTGAATATGTTGCTGACAAAAATCAATTTCATTAAGCCATTGCCGAGGCGGATAGCCCAATAAACGCTCGGCTTCATCACTGACAAACAAAAACCGAAGTGTATCAGGATCGGCTCGCCAAGCGATGGCTGTCTGCGTTTGTACCATTTTTCTTAACAGATGTGTACTGGCGATATGTCGCTTGCGGCTTTTTTTGAGAGCTTGAGACTGTTTATCGATTTTAGCGCGGACTGACTCATTCTGGCCGGTTAACATTAATAAGCCAATGCTTATAAAGCCGGTTAAAAACAGGCCGCCGGTAAACAGCAGCTCAACCGACTCCGAATAATACACGGCTGGATGGATGGTTTTTTCTAAACGTTCAACTTGATAATGGGATGCCACTTGATAACTGACCGCGATTATTACCAATAGCGACAGCAAAGGAATGCCCATAGTTAATAAACGTTGCTGCCATACGTTATGTGAGCGATCAAAGACCATAAAAAATAGCGGGGTAAAAATAAAGATACCCGCACAATCGCCCATCCACCGGGTCAAGAAAGAAAAGGCACTATTTTGCTCCAAGATATTGCCCGTTAGAGCGAGTCCATCAACATTCAGAAGGACGGGTAAAACAGTGGCAACCGGGCCTGCGAGTAGAAAAAACCGGATAATTAAGGGTGTCGAAATTAATGCATTGGGATAACCCGCATATTTTTTAACCAGAACCCAACCCAACCAGGTTTTAAACACGCTACTAACCGGCTTAACAAAAAAAACCAGCCATTGTAGCGAGGGCTCTACTGAAATAGGGTGAGAATCGTTTTGATAGTGTAAAAGTAATTCGGCCAGAAATAGCGCCGGCAACACCCGATAGCCCCACAATAAAACAGCGCCCAAGCCAATGCCGGCAGGCGGCCAGATGGCTGTGGCATCATTGGGGTGCAATGATAATGTCAGTCTACCGAAAAAATAGCATAAAACGACAGTCACAAAGGCCGGCAGCCAATTTTTAATAAGCGGATTTTGTATGGGCATTAGGCTCATGTAGAGATCGTCATTAATTTTGGTAGCTTAAAATTGACCGTTAAAATGCAGTAAGTGGTGGTGAATAGGAAACAACTTGGGTATCTTTCTCCCTCTCCCTCAGGGAGAGGGCTGGGGTGAGGGGATTATAAAGGGTCAAGTTATTTAAAAAACGGGAGTGCAATCGCTTCAGCTATTGCCTGTAAAAACAGCTAAAGCGGTTTTACTC
>JBAXTQ010000209.1:0-6663 GCA_037130115.1 Methylococcaceae bacterium | reverse complement strand
AAAATAAAGCACGTAGGGGATGCCAATTATTTTTAAGGAATGCTCTGAATGGCTGAATATCAGATAGCAAGGCGACATAGCGTCTTGAATTGTCCTGTTTATTGACTATGGCACTGATATTTTCCATCGCGACATACACTTCGCCGTTTTTACGGCGGTTCCACAATTCGCCATACCAATGGCCTTTAGTCATTAAGTCATGCCATATAGCGGTATAGACTTCTTTTTGCTGACGGCCGGAGCTCAGTATGCGTGGGGTTTTACCCAGTATTTCTTCTTGGCCGTAGCCGCTTATTTCAGAAAAAGCATCATTAACCTGGATAATTTTACCCTCACTATCGGTAACCATAATGCCTTCTCGGGCATGAGCGAAAACACTGGCGGCAATTTGAAGTTTTTCATCCGCTTGTTTCTGCTCGGTAATGTTGCGCATCACAACCAGCATTTCAGTCTCTTTAGCCTGTTCGTTATAATATAAGCTGATATTTAAAAGTACATCCAAAAGAGTCTTTCCGGATGATTGCTGAAGTTGTAAGTTATAGTCTTCAATAAATCCTTTAGCCAGTACTTCCGGGTAACTGGCTTGTAGTATTTCCGGCTTGATAAAATAAGTGGAAAAATCGCTACCCATAAGCTGATTAGTGGTTATACCGGTAATGTGCTCCGTCTCTTTATTGGCAGACAGTATTTTGCCTTCCATATTGAGGGTTATTACAGGGTCTAAATTGGCCTCAAGTAAACTATGGATATAACTAACGCTGGCTCGTAGATTTTTTTCAGCCAGTTTACGTTCGGTGATGTTATGGAAAAAACCGACCAGATACTCTTCGTCTTGGTAAAATAGATAGTTAACGGAAATCTCGACGGGTACTTCCATACCGGAACCCAAACGATGCAGACTCTCGATCATAAAGCCTTTCTTGGCTTTAACGTTTAGCCATAAAGTATCAAGATCATTTTGAGTTTTGAAGTTAGGATCACAATCCGGGATGCACGATTTTAATAATTGCTCGCGTTGTTCACCAAAATGCCGACAAGTGGCATCATTAACCAATACCAACCTAAAATTTTGTTTAGGACTGATCATAAACATGCAGTCAGATGTCAGTTTAAACATATTTTCGAAGAGTCCCAGTTGATCTTCTATTATTTTTCTTTGCTGTATCTCCTCTTGAAGTTGCTTGATGGTTGGCAAAGCTAATGCTTGCGGAATAACCCGGAACATCATGGCTGCGGTGGCTATGGAAATAAGAGCGGTAAAGCCTTTAATCCAGCCCTCCAACCAATAGAGCGGTATCCAGATAGTCAGCGCGGATAATAAATGCCCAGTCCCACAGGCAATAATAAAACCGGCAAACAAAATAACCAGTTGTGGATAGGGCGTGTCTTTGCGTTGCTTAATAAAATAGATAAGCGCTGAAGGAATAGTAAAGTAGGCCAGAAAAATAAGAAAATCCGAGCCGGCATGTAGCCAAAGCAATACCGGACTCCATAATAAGCAGTAGCCATGAGCAATAAAGCCGTTAAGTCCGAAGAGATCTATAAGTGCTGTCATGCGTGTGGTTTTTGTTTGATACTTGATGAAAGATATATTTTGGGGTAATTAGTTGGGTCTAAATACCTTCGATGCCTTATTTGTTCAAGTCAGTGCGCATGCGGCTTGCGGCAAGTTTTTTTTAGTTAAACCGTTGGCTGAGCGGAGTTAAAGCCGACAAAATCGCTTCGACTTCGCTCAGCGAACGGCTTAACTTAATGACATTGATGACCAAGTCTTAACCGCATACTTTGGGCATCTTTAAAGTATTATCAGATAAAAAATTGATAATTTATGTCACACTACTAAGTAGTAAGATAGGTTATTTTCAACAAAAGAAAAATCCGTATAACTACCTATAGGCACTAATAAAAAATCAGTGGTGGGGTGCCGCATCAGGCACCTAAAACCGCATCCACTAAACGGTTTTATCTGCACCAATTAAAAGCAGTTGCGAAATAACTTAAAATACTCGATACTTTGGGTTAACACGACTGTTCTTTGATTTTCTGTTGTGTCAACGTTTAAAAATAACAAACGAGTCGATTTTTCAACTAGTGGAGATTATTAAAAATGAAGAAAATGATTGTCTTAGGATTGGCTGTTGCGGCCTTAAATTCACTGAATGTATCCGCTGCAACTGACAGCAAATACCCGGCGGCAGATTTTGAGCCCAGTGTTATTTACAGCGCTAAAGAGGTGGTTGGTGACTCGGTTAAAAATGAAGTTGACCCCAAATATCCCGCAGCAAACTTTACGCCTATCGTTGTCTTTGTTGATACTGCATTAGCCGATCAAACTCAAGCTCAAGATCAAGATGAAGCCGATCCCAAGTATCCGGCGGCTTACTTTAAACCCAGAGTTATTTATCCCTAGATTTATAGCGGATTGACGCTTTTATAGATTAAGGAGTATGCATGAAATAACGTTGGCATCTTGCTCCCTCTCCCACCGGGAGAGGGCTGGGGTGAGGGGATATAAATGGTAAAGTTATTTCATGCACGTTCCTAACCCGTTCAAAACCGTCACAAATCAGCGGTTGCCGGGTAAGATTCTATCCTGTCTATTTCAAGACAAAATGTCCCCGGTTGTTTATCAGCCAATAAAAAACCCAGTTGTTTTATGTGTTCCGGACGTAATGCCGGTGCGTCTGGAACCGGTCTGCCTCTAAAGCTTGCGCAAAAACCGGTAAAGGGCAGGGTGATGGTCTGCCATTGCTGCGCATCTGTTGTAAACAGGGAGCGGTAGGTTATGCCATCAAACTGCTGATCAGTTTTTACCCGAAATTGATAAGTTCGACCATCGCCTTTGACATTCAGCCTGATGCCCATACAATCTTCAAGATTGTAATCATCGGCACGCCGGCGTATTGAGGCAAAACCGCCGTTATTTTCCAGCGATAATTGCCCGCTAAATAGCCCGGTAGCCAAGGGTGATGGTTTAATGCCACTTTGCGAAACACCACCCATCACCCCGTCATTGATAGCTAGCCAGCGTAAAGTTTCATCGGCATCGGTAAAATTAATTAACATATCATCCTAAACAGTCGGACATCTCTCTATTTTTACGCTGGCTAACCGTCTCACTTAATTTTGAACGGACGTATCAGAAAAAATAGCCGGTGATTCTATAACTTGGGATGACTCTTTTTTTGCCAATTCTTTTTTTTGATTCGACAAATAAGTCCCGCCAAGAATTACCGCCATGATTAAAAGATAAGTGACCGAAGCAACGCGCCTTGGCTTTTTGCTATTCTCGTAATGGTTCATAATAAAATCCTGCGTTATTTGATTTTCGCCTGGTTCCCACGCTCCGGCGTGGAAATTCATCCGGCAACGCTCCAGCGTTGAGTGACGCGGGAGCGTCACTGCCCACAGTTAAGCATAGTTTAGTAGGGTGCGCATCGCGCACCACAACCATGCCAGAGTAGAAACCTAATGGGCGTCTGATAGAAAACAATAATAGATTGTGGTGCAAACAAAACCGTTTAGTGGATGCGATTTTAGGTGCGCGATGCGCACCCTACCACTTTACATAATAAATCTAAGGTGACTCCTAGAACGGAATATCGTCATCATAAGGCGCATCAAAGGTTTCATTACTGGCTGTTTGTCTTGCCGGTGCCTGCTCGCGTGCTCCAGATCCTGGAGACTGATAGTTTTGTTGTGGCTGGCTGGAGGACTCATTTTTCTTGCCGATTAAATCAAGTATGGTTGCGTTTAGTTCTAAAGTTGTTTTAGTCGTGCCATCGTTGGCTTTGTATTCTCTTTGACTCAGCTCACCAGACACAAATACTTGTTGCCCCTTTTTTAGATAATCTTTTAATGCCCCTTCGGCTCGCTTACCCCATACTGCGCAATTAATCCATAAAGTTTGTTGTTTATCGCCAAAACCGACATTATTGGCGACCCTAACGTTTAATACTGCTTGTCCGGACGGTAAATATCTGACCTCGGCATCTGCGCCGACCGTGCCGGTAAAACTAAAAACGTTGCTCATTTTTTATCTCATAATTAAGTTAACAATAGGACTATTATCAGTTGCTTTTGGATTCTCTCCAAAGGAAAAAATTAGCGACCGGCAAAATCCATTTCAACTTTACCGTCAACCAGCTTTAGATTGACTTCAAACTCGGTGCCTTTAGTGGATTTAAAACCTTTTAAAACACCGGTTTCGCCTTTGCTTAACAGTTTTTTAGCCATCGCTTGGGTGATTGTTTTATGCGCAATGGTTTTCCAAATAACCGCTTTGCAGCCGTTGCGCCATTCACTACAGCTATAAGCTTTGCCGGTTTCAATAATTTTGCCGTTACACAACGGACAATCGGCAAGCGCGTCAGTTACGTTTTGCACAGGCTGATTTTGCAGTTTGTTATAGCCTATCTCGCCCAAGGTATTCAGCGTTAGTTGGGCATTAAATACTTCATCATTTATTTTAATGGCGTAAGCATTTAAGGTTCGATCGTTTTGCAGTAATTGACAGGCCATGTCCCGGGTAATCGTTAAATGGAAGGCCTGTTTCCATAAAACAAATTTACAGCCTGATTTCCATTGGCTACAGCCATAACCTTGCCGGCCTTCAATAACGGGATGCTGGCAGAGTGGGCAGTCGCCCAGTTTGCTGTCATCATAAAGCGGCTTGGTCGATTCATCTTTTAATTGCTGGGTAAACTGAATAATCTCCGCCATAAATTGATCGGGATTGTAGGTGTTGTGTTCTATTTTTTTTAGCTTGGCTTCCCATTCGCCGGTCATGGCCGCCGATTTTAAACGGTCATCCGCAATAATGGAAATAAGGTGGCGTCCTGATTCGGTGCTGAGCAACAGCTTTTTTTGCCGCTGGATATAGTTTCGTTTGATGAGCACTTCAATAATGGAAGCGCGGGTCGCCGGTGTACCCAAACCTTTTTCTTTTAAGGCTTCTTTAAGTTCTTCATCGTCACAGGTTTTTCCGGCGGACTCCATCATGCCCAATAAACTGGCTTCGTTATACGGTTTTGGCGGCGTGGTTTTACCCTGATTAATCGTGGGTTGATGGGGCCCTGTTTCGCCCTGTACAAAGTTGGGCAGGATTTTTGTCTCGTCACCTTTTGATGCTTGACCGGGGGAATCGTTTTTATACAATACCTGCCAACCGGGTGCTTCGATAATCGTGCCGGTGGTTTTAAATTTTATATGCTTAACGGCGCCCAATACGGTCGTGATTTGTTTGACACAAGCCGGATAAAAAGCTGCAATAAAACGCAAGACAATCGCTTCATACACTTTAGCTTCATCATGGGCTAATGAGCCTGGCAGAGTCGTCGTTGGAATAATGGCATGGTGATCACTGACTTTGGCATCATTAAAATAACGATTATTCAAGGGCAACTTGTCAACATCCAGTGGGGCTATTTGTGACTGAAAACGCAGGCGTAATTTTTCCAGCAAGGGCTTCATGCCGGGTTTCATGTCGTTGGTTAAGCAACGACTATCGGTACGGGGATAAGTGATATGCTTTTTTTCGTATAATTGCTGGGCGCACGTTAAGGTTTGATCGGCCGTCAAACCATAACGAATACTCATGTCTTTTTGCAATTCCGTTAGATCATACAATAACGGTGGATTGACCAATTCACGCTTGCCTTTAACCGAGGTAATCTCAAAATCATGACCTTCAATCTGGCTTACCAACGCTTCGGCATCGGGTTTTTGATCAAAGCGTCCACCGACATACTGAAAATCAGCGGCTCTATAAAGAGTATGTAATTCCCAAAAATCCTTGGGAATAAATTTGGCAATTTCCAAATCTTTCTGCACGATCAGCGCAAGTACCGGCGTCTGCACACGACCGATAGTCCATAATAAGCCCTGCTGACCAAACTTAAGGGTATACAGGCGCGTTGCATTTAAACCCACGATCCAATCCGATTCACTGCGGCATTTGGCGGCTCGATAAAGCCCGTCATAAACACTGCCATCCTGTAATTGAGCAAAGCCTTTGCGAATCGATTCATCCGTTAACGAACTGATCCACAAGCGTGTAAACGGTTTTTGCTGGCAGTGTGTCCACGCCAAAATATATCTAAAAATCAACTCGCCTTCGCGTCCGGCATCGGTCGCACAAACAATTTCGTCGGCCGCTTCAAACAAGCGCTTGATGATATTTAATTGTTTTTGTGCAGACTCATCACCTCGTGCTTTCAGGCCAAATTGTTCCGGAATGATGGGCAAAGCGTCCAACGACCAGCGTTTCCATTCGGGATGGTATTCATCAGGTTCTTTTAGTTCAACCAAATGCCCGAATGCCCAAGTAATTTGATAGCCGTTGCCCTCAAAATAACCATCACGTTTAGTGTTTATATGTAAACACTTGGCGATGTCGCGAGCAACGGAGG
Organism: Methylococcaceae bacterium; assembly: GCA_037130115.1. Taxonomy (GTDB): domain Bacteria; phylum Pseudomonadota; class Gammaproteobacteria; order Methylococcales; family Methylomonadaceae; genus Methylobacter_C. The sequence continues at coordinate 253 of JBAXTQ010000209.1, read as the reverse complement.
GCTTTTCGGTTAAGATGACTTTCATGGAATAGTAAGCGTACAGCAAATAACTGATTATTATACCGCAATTAGACACCGCCAACGTCGACTCGCCTGTGTCAAACAGGGCGAGCGCATTAAAACCAACGAATTTTTAATGCTTGATTCTGGCAAGACCGCTATAACAAGCAATAGGCATAGGCCGGAATAAGGCCACCCCATAGACATCAACTTAAGACATCTCACCACGAAGACACGAAGAACACGAAGATTT
>JBAXTQ010000208.1:0-6674 GCA_037130115.1 Methylococcaceae bacterium | reverse complement strand
TTCGTGAACTTCGTGTCTTCGTGGTGAATTAATATCTTTAAGTTGATGTGTATGGTGGTGCGCGATGCGCACCCTACTAAACTTGGCGGGTGTTATTTATTCCGAATTGCCTTAAAACTCGGCATCATGATAAATATTCTGCACGTCATCCAGATCATTCAACATGTCCAAGAATTTTTCAAACAATTCCAGATCCTCGCCGCTGATGGGCGTGGCTGTTCTTGGTAAAAATTGAATTTCATCCACATCAAAATCAACCTTGCCCAACGCATCGGTTAAAGCTTGCTTGGCCTTAAAGTAATCCGCATGAGGCGTAAAAACGGTGACTTTTCCCTTGTCGCTTTCAATATCAGTCACATCCACATCGGCCGTTAGCAAGGCGTCAAGCACGGCGTCTTCGTCATCATTTTCAAAGGCCAGGATAGCGGCATGGTCAAACATGTGACTGACTACGCCTTGGGTACCAATTTTACATTTTGTTTTGGTAAAGCACTGGCGCACATCACCAAAAGTACGGTTAGGGTTGTCGGTCAGGCAATCAATAATCACCATGCAACCACCGGGGCCAAAGCCTTCGTAGCGAGCCGGTGAGAAATCTTCACCGCCACCGCCTCTGGCTTTGTCGATGGCTTTTTCAATAACGTGAGTGGGCACCTGGTCTTTCTTGGCGCGATCAATCAGCCCCCGCAAGGCTAAATTGCCATCCGGGTCGACACCCCCTGCTTTAGCGCACACATATATTTCACGGCCATATTTACTGTAGACCTTTGCCTTGGTGTCAGACGTTTTGGCCATGGACACTTTACGATTTTGGTAAGCTCTTCCCATTTGATTGTTGCTCCATTGGCAAATAAAAATCAGTCGATTTTACAGATAAGTCCTTTCATTAGGAATCTTTAAATCATTTCATCAAGACACAAAGCTGGGCGCTGTATGCCTATACAGATAACATCCCTTGAAGGGATGGTATCTGTCGACAGAGAAATCAGGTATCTATAACAGTCGGTGTATCAATAACGCCGGTTGCAATGTCATTAAGTTAAGCCGTTGGCTGAGCGAAGTCGAAGCGATTTTGCCGGCTTCGGCTCCGCTCAGCCAACGGTTTATCTTGCCAGGAGACGCTTAACTTAACGGCATTGACGCCGGTTGATTTGCGCCCGTACCAATCGTCAGCCCAGTCGCTCAAACAAATGATAGCCCACTTCACCGGCCACTTTACTTTTCAGTAGCCGCCAGTTTTCAGGCAGTCCATCAAGCTTGAGCGTACTTTCCGTTTCAACATAGATTTTGGCATGTTTGCTTAACCAGCCTTTTTCTTCCAGCCATTGACAAGTCTGGACGGCTAACGACAGTGCAAAAGGCGGATCAATAAAAACCACATCAAAAACATCGGCATCACCCGCCAGATAGCGAAACACATCCGCTTGAACAATTTTAATCTGGTCGGCGTTAAATTTAACGGTGTTTTCTTTTAATGCTCGACAGGCCAAGGCATTATTTTCAATTTGAATGACCGACTTCGCACCTCTGGAAGCGGCTTCAAAACCCAACGCGCCGCTGCCTGCATATAAATCCAAGCAACGGCTGCCGATAATATCATTGCGCAGCCAATTAAATACCGTTTCCCGTACTCTTGCCGGTGTCGGCCTTAATCCTGGCGTATCGACAAACGTTATGCAGCGACTGCGCCAGTCTCCACCGATTATTCTGAGTTTATTTGACACTTTTTTCTTCTGGTTTAACGACGGTTTCTGATTTAGCTTCTGCTTTACCCACGGTTATGGTTTGCAATAGCTGCGTATTAACGTGACGTTTAAGGGCATCGCTTATCGATGCAACGGTCACTTGCTCTATTTTTTGTTGAAAAGTATCCAGGTAATCCAACGGCATTTCATAAAAACCAATCATGGCAACATAGCTGGCCAGTTCTTTATTGGTATCAAAACGCATGGCAAAACCACCGGTGATATTTTTCTTTGCCGCAACCAGTTCAGCGTCAGTCGGGCCTTGGGTAATAAAATCGGCCAAGGTTTGATTGAGCACTTGCAACGCTTCCGTGGTTTGATCGTTACGGGTTTGTAAGCTAACCAAAAACGGCCCCGGTTTTAACAAAGGTATAAAAGCACTGGATGCGCTGTAAGCCAAGCCGCGCTTTTCGCGAACTTCATTAAAAAGTTTTGAAACCAGACCACTACCGCCCAAAATGTGATTACCCACATACAGATTAAAATAATCGGGATCTTTACGATAAGTGCCGGGTAGTCCCACCAAAACATGGGTTTGTGTTGACGGAAACTCGATATGTTGCAAACTCGCTTTAAGCGGCATGGCAACGTCAGGTAGAGCATCCGGTTTTTTCCCTGGAGGCAATCCTGTCAGCAACTTTTCGGCGGTTTGTTCCGCTTGCTGTTTGGATAAATCCCCGACAATAACAACCATCGCATTCGCGGCAACATAATATTTCTGATAAAAACTTTTTAAATCAGCGGCCTTAAAAGCGGATACGGTTTTAATCTCGCCGGCTTCCGGATGGGCATAAGGATGTTGTCCGTAAAGCGCCTTATAAAAAGCAATACTCGCCAATGCCGCAGGCGATTCTTCCTGTTGTTTTAAACCAGCCAGGGTACGGTTTTTTTCGCGTTTAAAGTCAGCCTCATTAAAAACCGGTTGGGTCAAGATGACCTGCATGGTATCAAGTGCTTTGTCGAATAAGGGTTTGTCCGTCAAGGTGCGTAACGAGACCGTCGCCGTATCAATTGAATTACTGACGCTAAATTGCGCACCCACGCTTTCAAAGCGTTGTGCAATGTCATCGGCATTCCACTTTCCGGCTCCGGTATCCAGCAAACCCGCCGTTAAGGATGCCAAGCCAAACTCCTGTCCATCATTGGCACTGCCGGCATCAAAAACAACCTGTATATCCACCATCGGCAGACCTTCGGTATGCACATAATAAACCCGGCTACCTTGCGGCGTTTGCCAGTGCTCAATTTTTGCAGCGGCACTGGTTAACGTGCTTGTTGACAACAAAATAAGTCCAAGCCAATAAAAAGTCCTGGATTTGGTTGTTGTTTTTTGCAAGCCAGTGTTTTTTTGTTGGGTTACGCTATCGCTAACCCACGCTACATATTTTAAGAGATGAACACGCATTACTTAACTCCCTTTTTTTCAGTCGTTGAATTGATGGTTTGTGGTTCCAGATAAGCAATACTTAAATGATCGTCAATCAAGTATTTTTTCGCCACATCACGCACTTGTTCTGCGGTTACCTGATTGATTTTAGAAACATATTCATCCGCTTTTTGCCAACCTAAGCCCACGGTTTCCAGCGTGCCTATTTCCATGGCCTGATAAAAATTAGAATCCTTCTGGTAAATATCACTGGCTAAAACCTGCGCTTTGATACGTTGTAATTCTTCCGTGGTGATCAAGTTTTGTTGCAGTTTTTTTATTTCATCTTTTAACGCCACTTCCAGTTGATCGACTGTTTTACCTTCAGCCGGTGTGGCTTCCAGTTCAAATAAATCAGACATTCTTGATGTCAAGCCATAACCGGCACCCGCAGAAACGGCTATTTGTTTGCCTCGTACCAATGCAGAAGACAGGCGTGCGCTACTACCGCCATCCAATACGCCAGCCAATACTTCCAGCGCGTAGGCTTCCCATTCATTTTCTGCTGTTTTTAATACCGGCACCTTGTAACCCATTACCAATGAGGGTAATTTTGCAGGCACCTTGACGATCATTTTACGAACACCCAGTTGTTGGATTTCAGTTTGTGGCTTTAATGGCTTGATGTCACTGGGTTTGAGAGCACCAAAATATTTTTCTGCCAGGTCAAAAACCGCTTGAGGTTGGACATCACCCACCACCACCAAAGTCGCGTTATTGGGTGCGTACCAACGTTGATACCAGGCTTGCAAATCTTCAACCGTGTAATTTGCAATATCCGCAGGCCAGCCAATAACCGGATGTTTATAGGGGCTATTGGAATAAGCCATGGTCATAAACTGTTCCTGCATTTTGGCTTGCGGATTATCATCCGTCCGCATTCGGCGTTCTTCGGTCACTACTTGCAGTTCTTTTTTTAATTCTTCAGGTAATAAATGCAGATTACGCATTCTATCCGCTTCCAGTTCAAAACTGACTGCCAGCCTTGACGCCTCCATGGTTTGAAAATAAGCGGTGTAATCCTGACCGGTAAAAGCGTTTTCATCGCCGCCATTTTCGGAAATAATACGCGAAAATTCGCCTGCCGGATGCTTGTCCGTCCCCTTAAACATCATGTGTTCCAGCATGTGTGACAGACCGGTAATGCCGCCAGGTTCGTAACTGGAGCCCACTTTGTACCAGACTTGAGATACGGCAACCGGTGAGCGATGATCTTCCTTTACCAGCACTTTTAGACCATTCGCCAAGGTATGTTCAAATACTTTGGTTTCTGCACTACTGGTAAACACGGGCAGACACATTAAAACTGTATACAGTAATCGTTTATTCATAATTCCCTCTTTAAAATATGATTGCAAGCGCGTCGGACTATTTCAATAATCAATAGTTCACGGTATTCTATACAATAAATTACAAGTTGGAACTTATTAAATAATGCCTAGCAAATCCTCAGTGCTTTCATGGAAAAACTACTACACACTCTGTAAACCCAATGTGGTTGCAGAAATGCTTTTTACCGCTGTTGTCGGTATGTTATTGGCGGTACCCGGAATGCCGGCCATGCAACCTTTTATTTTTGGTACGATTGGCATTGCCCTGGCAGCCTCCTCCGCTGCGGCTGTTAATCATTTTATTGACCGGAAAGCGGATGCACTGATGGCCCGCACCGAAAAACGCCCGTTACCTTCAGGGGAACTGACAACAACCAATGTGGTTACTTTTGCGGTGGTATTGGGTGTGGCTTCCATGCTTATTTTGGTTCTATTGGTCAATACCTTAACGGCTATTTTGACGTTTCTGTCGTTATTTGGTTACGCCATTATTTATACCTTGTATCTTAAAAGAGCGACGCCCCAAAATATTGTAATCGGTGGTATCTTTGGCGCGACGCCACCGCTGCTAGGGTGGTGCGCAATGACGGGTGAAGTGCATCCTTTTGGCTTGCTGCTGGCCTTAATTATTTTCGTTTGGACACCGCCGCATTTCTGGGCATTGGCTATTGCCCGGCGCGAAGAATACGCCAAAGTAAACATTCCCATGTTACCCGTTACCCACGGGGTAGAATTTACCCGCCTGCAAATATTGCTCTATACCATTTTGTTGCTGTGTGTGACATTGTTGCCTTATTTAACCCGGATGAGTGGTTTAATTTATTTGGTGTCGACGGTGTTGTTGGATTTTGTTTTTATTTTTTACGCCGTGTTGATGATGCGCAATAAAGACAACAAAACCGCCATGAAAACGTTTGTTTATTCCATCGTCTATATAACGCTGCTGTTTGCAGCGTTGTTAATTGATCATTATTTACGGTTTAATTTATGAACTTCACCCATCACGAACAAACCCCGCATCCTGAACATCCCTTTGCACAATACATTCGCATACTGGGTAAAGGCAAAAAAGGTTCAAGACCCCTTACCCAGGATGAAGCCTATCAGGCCATGACAATGATTCTGGCGGATGCAGTGCTGCCTGTCCAGTTGGGCGCTTTTTTAATGCTGATGCGCGTTAAGGAAGAAACCCCGGAAGAGCTGGCCGGTTTTGTATTGGCGGCCAGAGAGTCCTGCAAGCTGGCAAACGATAAAGCGATAGTTAATCTGGATTGGTCCTCTTATGCCGGTAAACGTCGCCATTTACCCTGGTTTTTGTTATCAGCCCTGTTGTTGGCAGAAAATGGCACTCATGTTTTTATGCACGGTGCCAGCGGCCCCAGTTCAGACCGTCTTTATACGCAAGATATGTTGAAATATCTGGGATTGGAATACTCAAGCTCAATTGAACAAACCCGGCAACAACTTGAGCACCAGCATTTCAGTTATTTGTCATTGGCACATATTTGTCCAAAACTGCATGAAATTATAGAAATGCGTCCCTTGTTGGGTTTACGTTCGCCGGTGCATACGCTGGTTCGTCTGTTAAATCCGTTTAATGCGCAATACAGTATCCAGGGCATATTTCATCCGGGTTATCGCCCGGTACATCAACAAGCAGCGGCTTTATTGCACCAGCCTCATGCCGCCGTGTTAAAAGGTGAAGGCGGTGAAACCGAACGTAATCCTGATATGGATTGCCTGGTGCAAAGCGTCCATAACGGTGAGTTATTGGATGAAAATTGGCCGGCTTTATTTGCCCGCCGCCACGTCAAATCTGAAGAACTTGACCCAAAGCAGCTGCCTTTAATTTGGCAGGGCAGTATTAACGACGAGTTTGCCGAAAATTCCATTATTGGTACGGCAGCGATCGCGCTTAAATTATTGGGCAAAGCGAATACCCAACAAGAAGCGCATCAATTAGCGACTGATTACTGGTTAAACAGAGATAAGCAAAGGCACTCAGGATTTTGATCGGGGCTTAAGTCTAAGAAGGTAACGACTCAGCCGTTAAAAAATAGAACACCTAAGACAACTCGCAAAAAACAACCACGCTGATAGGGGTAGGGAAGGCTACTAACCTCCCCTCCCTCCAAACCGTGCGTGCGGTTTTCCCGCACACGGCTTTCCAGT
>JBAXTQ010000207.1:0-6826 GCA_037130115.1 Methylococcaceae bacterium | reverse complement strand
CCTACCGCTAAACAAAATATTCAAAAGATACGCATTTTTTTGGGGGATGCCGAACGCGCCAGCGTGATTACGTCCAAACTTGCCAAGAAAAAACAGCAACAACAACGTGAAGCAGAGTCGGAATCAGAGGCCGCATTATGAGTATTGTTACGATGCACAAAGTGACTTTTATGGGTATGACTGCCGACCGGGATATTTTATTAACCGACCTTCAGAAAATGGGTTGTGTACAGATTATTCCGCTGGCATCAGGAAGCGTGGCACCCGCCAAAACCATGCCCACCGCTGGCGCACACGAGGCGTTAACGTTTCTGCACAATTATCCGTGGCGAAGACGACAGGTTTTAGATCCTGAGCATTTTGATGCCGTTGACGTTCAGCGGCGGACTTTGGAAACAAGAAACAACTTACATAATCTAAAGGACGAGCGTGACTTTTTAATCAAGCGCATTCAGGATATGCGTCCTTGGGGTGATTTTGTTTTGCCGTCATTGGCGGATATGGGCAACCTTCGGGTTTGGTTTTATGTGGTTCCCCATAAAATGTTGCCAAAAATTCAGGCATTGGCTCCCGTTTGGGACATTATCAAGCATGACAACCGGTTTTGTTATGTGGTCGTCGTCAGTAAAGACGAGCCTTCGGAAATACCGGTTCCTCGCGTTCATCTGGGTTACAAATCACGCCATGAACTGGAAGCGCGACTCGATGAAGTTGAGTTGGCCATTGAAGACACACAGGCAGAACGCGCTTATTTAACCCGCTGGCATGATTTGTTCAGCCAAAACCTTAATCAGCTTGAAGATCTCGCCGTTTGTCAGAGTGCGGCGGCGCAAATTTATAGTAACGATTCAGCTTTTGCCTTACAGGGTTGGGCACCTGCCGAAAGCTTGCCAGTTCTTGACCATTATTCAAAAAAACAGGCGTTTTACTTTGCATCGGAAACCTCCAAACCTGAAGATAACCCGCCTACATTCATGCGCAATCTTTCCTGGTTCGGTGCCGGTGAGGATTTGGTTACCTTTTACATGACGCCGGGCTATCGAACCTGGGATCCTTCAGCAATCGTTTTTGTTTCTTTTGTGATCTTTTTTGCCATGATTCTGGCCGATGCCGGCTATGCCGCACTCATGGGGCTGGCTTTACTGTTCCGGTGGAAAAAGATGGGGCACTCGTCCTCCGGTCGCCGTTTTCGTCCCTTGCTTTTGTCGGTGGTAGGCGCTTCCCTCATTTTTGGCGCACTGGTCGGCAGTTATTTTGGAGTACCCCCCGCTCCCGAGTCTTTGCCTGGAAAGCTCCAGATGCTCAACATGGATGATACCGACCGAATGATGATGATTTCCGTGGTCATCGGTGTTTTCCATGTCGTGCTTGCCAATATCATGAATGCCTGCCGTTATGAACATTGGCAGGATCGGTTATCTTCAATCGGATGGATTGGCGTTGTTGGCGGCGGCTTTACACTGGCGTTAAGCAATTCATTAGGCATAGCCACTTTGCAAGCACCGGGCAGCGCTTTAATGATCATTGGCGCGTTGTTGATTGTGGGGTTTACCGCACCCGAAGCCAAGCCCCTCGCCCGTTTTCTTGGCGGCCTGGAAGGACTAACCAAGCTGTCCGGTGCCTTGGGCGATATCTTGAGTTATCTGCGTTTGTTCGCGCTAGGTCTGGGATCGGCTTCGCTGGCTATTGAATTTAACAGCATGGCAACCGGTGTTTATGAAGGCTATCCTGGCGTCGGTGTGGTTTTCGCTTTGTTAATACTGGTGCTGGGACATGGCGTTAATTTAATTCTGGGCATTGCCAGCGGTGTCATTCACGGACTGCGTCTAAACGTAATCGAATTTTTTAACTGGGGTCTCAAAGAAGAAGGAACCCTATACCAACCTTTTAAACAATCGGAGGATAATTCATGGAACCGTTAATTTTGGCACTGGGCTGGCTGGGGCTATACGCACCATTGGCACTCGGTGCGGTAGGCAGTATGATCGGCTGTGCCCGTGCCGGAAGTGCGGCGTGTGGCGCTTTATTGGAAGTCGAAGGCGGCTATGGGCGTTATATTGGCGTGGCCGCGATGCCGTCCTCGCAGACCATTTACGGTATCGTGGTTACCATGGCCTTGCGCCGTGAATTGACCCTTGAAAATTCCCCCGGAATTTTTGGTTTGGGTATCCTGGTCGGACTGGCCATGTTGTATGGCGCAATCGCTCTGGGTGATGCCTGCGCGTCATCCATCAACGTATCCAAAAGCAAGCTGGAAGTTTTCGGCATATCTCTGGCACCGGCAGCACTGGTTGAAGGTTTCTCGGTCTTTGCTTTCGTCTTTGCACTCGTGCTGGCTGCGGCAATTCCAAAATAATCCGGACGAGACTACTCACATGACAGAACAAGCACTCAATAAAACTGATTCCGGCGTTCAGAACCTGGTTGACCGTATTCGCGACCAAGGCATATTAGCCGCCAACGAGAAAGCGAACAAAATTCTACGTGATGCGGAAGCAAAGTCTGCAAAAATGCTGGCAGATGCCAAGCTGGAAGTCGAAAAATTGCGGGAAACTGCCCGGCTTGAGATTGAAGCGAATCATGCGGCGGCTTTGGAGGCACTCAAGCTTTCGGCACGCGATGCGATGCTGCAACTCAAAGCCAAGGTCTCGTCGGAGTTTGAAGTCTTTGTACAGCGCCTGGTCACATCAGCCACTCGCGACGAGGAGTTTATTAAAACCATTGTGCTGGTATTGGCGGGCCATGTTAAGGAAGAGCTGATTGGGGACAAGGAAATTCAAATTCTTATCTCCGAGGTAATACTCACCGGCAAGCCTAATGAGGAACTGGGCGAACGTGGCAAGCAGACCATTCTTTCGTTATCCAGCGAAATGCTGCGCGAGGGGGTTGAGTTGATTCCTTCCAGCGATATCCAAGGCGGTGCCAACGTGCGCCTGGTTAAGGATAAACTGGAAATTGATCTGTCCGACAAAGCCATAGCCAGTCTGCTCTATCAACGCATAATGCCGCGTTTTCAGGCAATACTTGAAGGGTACGAATAAGTATTATGACCGAATCCTACATCACCCTGGTCTCCAGCCTTCCCTATCTGCCGCCGTTCGAACGGGCAGAACGGTCGCCTATCACACAACTGCGACTGGAGCAGCGCCTGCATAATCTTGAACCTGACGATGCCAAGCAACTGGCCCTCGCTGAAGAATTGGTCAGCTGGCGAATGTCCTTGGCAAAACCAAAAACCGACAAAGACATGGTGTTGCGTTACCGTGCCGCAGTGCAAGAAATCAGTCAGCCTGCTTTACGCGAATTTATCGAATTCAGAATCGATCAACAAACCATACTGGCGGGTTTACGACAAAGCAAAAGCGTATTTGAGTCGGCATTTTTAGAGCAGGTTTCCGGTGCAAGTCGCTGGGCAGGTTTTATCGCATCTCATTGGGATATTCCGGATTTTAAGCTGGCGGCCGTGTATCCCTGGATTCCGGAAGCCCGAAACTATCTTGAAAACAACGATGCTTGCGGCCTGGATAGACTAATGATGAATATAATCTGGCGACGACTCGGCAAGATTACCGAAAGCAACCGGTTCGGATTCGAGGCGGTGTTTGCTTTTGTTTTTAAATGGGACATTCTTCAAGCCTGGCTGGCACGCGATGCCGTACAAGCAAAGAGCCGATTTCAAGAATTGATTAACGAGGTAAAAAATGACCGCTGAACAACCGTTATCAAGAACCGCCAGGATAATTGGGGTCAAAGAAAGTCTGGTATTGATCGAGGTCGACGATAATACGTCGCTCATGAAAAATGAACTGGGCTATATCTGCGTCGGTGATGAACGCCTTAAAGCAGAGGTTCTTCGCGTCCGCAGGCGGACTGCCGACATGCAGGTTTTCGAGGACACGCGCGGCGTGCGTGTTGGTGATACCGTAGAATTAACGGGAGAAATGCTGTCGGCTGTTTTGGGGCCGGGGTTGCTGGGACAGGTTTTCGATGGCTTGCTTAATCCCCTGCATACACTGGCCGAAAAATACGGTTTTTTTCTGCCCCGAGGCGTTACCCTGTCGCCCCTTGACCTGAACAAGAAATGGCTTTTTGAACCAGGCGTTGCCGTGGGTGCCAAGGTATCTCCCGGCGGGGTCATCGGAACCGTTCCCGAAGGTCAATTCAAGCACAAAATCATGGTGCCTTTTAATGAACCGGAACCTGTCGAGATTACCTGGATCAGGGGCGGTAATCTGGGGATTGAAGAAGTGGTCGCCCGTTATAAGACCAGCAAAGGAACAGAGCTGGAAATGACGCTTTTCCAACGCTGGCCGGTGCGTAAACCGATGCCGGAAGCCCTGATTCGTCGCCGCTATGCCGAACGCCTTTATCCCTCCGAACCCATTACCACGGCAACCCGCGTTATTGACACTTTTTTTCCCATTGCCCAAGGCGGTACGGGCTGTATCCCCGGGCCGTTCGGGGCTGGAAAAACCGTTTTGCAAAGCTGTATCGCCCGTTATTCGACGGTTGACATCGTAGTCATCGTTGCCTGTGGCGAACGGGCCGGCGAAGTGGTCGAAACCCTGACCGAATATCCGGAAACGACAGACCCTCGTACCGGCGGCACCTTGATGGATAGAACCATTATTATTTGTAACACGTCATCGATGCCGGTTGCGGCACGCGAAGCCTCCATTTATACCGGTATCACGCTGGGCGAATATTTTCGGCAAATGGGCTATCACGTGCTGCTGATTGCCGATTCCACCTCACGCTGGGCACAAGCCATGCGCGAAACCTCGGGACGCATGGAAGAAATTCCCGGCGAAGAAGCGTTTCCGGCTTACCTTGATTCTTCGGTTAAAAATGTCTACGAACGTGCCGGTGTGCTCCGTTGCCCCGATGGATCAACGGGCAGTTTAACCATGATCGGTACGGTCTCGCCTGCCGGCGGTAATTTTGAAGAACCGGTCACCCAAGCCACGTTGGGTACGGTGAAAACTTTTCTTGGGCTTTCATCTGACCGCGCTTACCGGCGCTTTTACCCCGCCATTGATCCACTGATTTCCTGGTCACGCTATCTTGATCAACTGGCGGCCTGGTTTACCGGAAATATCGACGTAAATTGGGTGCGTGACGTCAAAGCCATGCAGGATTTGCTGGTGCAAGGCGATGTTATTTATCAGATGATGCAAGTTACCGGCGAAGAAGGTATCACCGAGGAAGACTTTGTCACCTGGCAGAAATCCTTGTTGCTGGACATGGTTTATCTCCAACAGGATGCTTTCGATACGATTGATGCCTGTATGTCCAGGGAGCGGCAACTTGAGAGTTTTCATTTACTGAAAGGACTTATTGATGCCACCTATAACTTTAAGGATAAAGATGAAGTCCGAAGCTTCTTTACGGAATTGACCAGCCATTATAAAAACTGGAACTATAGTGCCCCCGATTCGGCTGAATTTGATCGATACCGCAAGGAAATTGTGGATCTGGCAACCCGACATGGCTACAGCATGGCACCGGTCGCTTAAGATTCTTAAAATTAATAGCAAAAAACGGGACAGATAAATAAAACTGGTCTATTGATTCCGGGAGCGCTGAGCCCCAGCTCGGCGTAGTCACCCATAGTCAGTAATCGGTTTGACTATCCCGTGCCGAGCTGGGGCTCGGCGTTCCCGGAAAGTTATCTGTCCCGGCTTAAGTTGGTAGCCAAAAACTGGAGTGCAATCGCTTCAGCTATTGCTTATAAAAACAGCTAAAGCTGTTTTACTCCGGTTGCTGGCTTAACTTAACGACATTAACACGCCCCCGGTTATCATTTAATGGAGACCAATATGATCAAGCAAAAATACATTGACCTGTTATGCGTCAAACCAGGTAAAAAAATTCATCTTAAGGACTATGATACCGGCTGGGCTCAGACCGAGGATTTTAAGGAACTTGGCAAGGACAAAGTAAAAGAACGCGCCAATGAAGTTCTGCAACAGAACCTGACGGATTTAACTCAGGTACAGCAACTGCTTTACGCAGATGACCGTTATTCTTTGTTAATCGTTTTTCAAGCGATGGACGCAGCGGGTAAAGACGGCACCATCAAACACGTCATGTCGGGCGTCAATCCACAGGGTTGCCAGGTTTTTAGCTTCAAAAAACCTTCAGACGAGGATTTGGATCACAACTTTCTCTGGCGCTACATGAAAAGTCTACCGGAAAGAGGTCGAATCGGTATCTTCAACCGTTCTTATTATGAGGACGTGCTGGTGGTTAAGGTGCATCCCGAGTTGCTAAAAAATCTGCCCGATGGCAAAAAAGGCAAGTCATTCTGGGAAAATCGCTACGAAGACATCAACGCCTTTGAACGTCATCTGCAACGCAACGGGACAGTGATTTTAAAATTCTTCCTGAACGTTTCCAAAAAAGAGCAAAAAGAACGTTTCATGGAACGCCTGGAACGACCTGAGAAAAACTGGAAATTTTCGACCGCCGATCTTGCAGAACGCGGACATTGGGATGACTACATGACCGTTTATGAAGACGCCATTAACGCCACCAGCACGGAATGGGCACCTTGGTATATAATTCCCGCCGACAACAAATGGGCGACGCGTGCCTTGGTTGCCGACATTATCACCTCGACCCTACAGGATCTTGATCTTAAATTTCCCGAACTAACAGAAGCCCAACTCAAGGTGTTGGCTGAAGCACGCAAGACGTTGGAAGCCGAATGATCTGTAACTACCCTGTCACCGTTGACTTCGATCATGGAACACGGATGACGCTGATTATATGTTTTCGTTAGTCGCGACGTGGGCGTCGCTCCCACGGTGGGAGCGACGCCCAC
>JBAXTQ010000206.1:0-6826 GCA_037130115.1 Methylococcaceae bacterium | reverse complement strand
TCTTGCTGAAACTGTTCCAGTACCTTTAACAGCAACAGTAGGCGCAGCGCCAAAGCTAATAGTCTGGTTGGACTTACCGATACTGATTGTCTGCGTTACCGCAGTGGCCGCATTGTAGTTGGCGTTGCCCGCTTGCTTGGCGGTAATGGCACAAGTGCCGACCTTGATTCCAGTGACGGTGGTGCCACTGACGGTACAAATACCGGTGGTAGTAGAAGTCAAACTCGTTGCAAGACCTGAAGTAGACCTAGCTGAAACCGTTCCGTGACCACCCACGGTAATAGTGGGGGCGGCTCCAAAGGTGATGGTCTGGTTAGACTTGGCTTGCGCAAATACTGGGGTATTTAATACAAAGAAAAAAACGAAAATATAACATAATTTATTCATCAATTTGGGTAGACTACGCTGAATATTATTCGGCCTGTCAACCCGTAATCCTTAGCAAGTCAAGTGTTATGAGATTTTAAGACTTTATCATTAGATAGTTAGATATACAACGAAAACATGACTATTTACTTGCGTATTTATCATAAATCGCGTTATTTGCAACATCTTGGGTGGTTAATGAAGATCCGCGTTAAGATTTAATGCTGTCGTCTGTTGAGCGGAGCCATCAGGGATTTGTCGGGTTACGCTGTCGCTAACCCGACGCGATGGTAATTGCAAAAAGTGTAAACCGAGGAATGAAGGATGCCGGTTTTTCTTCGTGAACTTCGTGTCTTCGTGGCCTGTAATATCTTTAAGTTGATGTGTATGATGGTGGCCTTATTTCGGCCTACATCTATTGCTTGTTATAGCGGTCTCACCAGAATCAAGCATTAAAAACTTAAAGATTGGGTCACCATTAATTTTAAGCGCATTAACAAACTATTTTTTCATCGTGTTATGGGTGTCTTCGTGATATTTTTATCCGACTTGCGTAGCCTCCGTTACACCATAAAAATCCAGGCAGGTGCTTTTGGATAATAGCGTTACCGGAGCCATTACTCGAATCAACAGGGAACGCCTCATGAAAGTATCAAGAACGTTGTTATTAGTGGTTATTGCCGTTTTTCTGGCGGCTTTTTTTATGTTCGATCTCCAGCACTATCTGACTTTAGAAGCCTTAAAATCGAAGCAGGCCGTTATTGAATCCTACCGTATCACCCATCCTCGCCTGGCTATTTTTATGTATAGCCTGATCTATATCACCGTCACCGGCTTGTCGCTACCGGGAGCTACCGTATTAACGTTGGCAGGTGGTGCGGTGTTTGGATTATTTTGGGGGTCGGTAATCGTCTCTTTTGCCTCTACCATTGGCGCGACGTTAGCGTTTCTGGGGGCGCGTTTTTTATTTAGGGATGCCGTTAAATCACGTTTTGGGTCGCGTTTGCAAGAAATTGATGAAGGCGTTAACCGTGAGGGTGCTTTTTACTTATTTACGCTACGTTTGATCCCCCTGTTTCCCTTTTTTCTCATTAACCTCGCAATGGGGTTAACGGCGTTAAAGACGCGGACATTTTATTGGGTCAGTCAGGTCGGGATGCTGGCGGGCACGCTGGTCTATGTAAATGCCGGCACTCAGTTGGCTAAACTTGAATCATTGTCCGGCATCGTATCACCCGGGTTGTTGGGGTCATTTGTATTATTGGGACTGTTTCCGTTAGTGGCTCAAAAAATGGTGCTAGCCTTAAAAAATCAAAAAATCTACGACCCGTGGTTAAAGCCGAAACGTTTCGATAATAATGTCATTGTGATAGGGGCCGGTTCCGGCGGACTGGTTACCGCTTATATCGCTGCGGCGGTCAAAGCCAAAGTGACCTTAATTGAAAAACATAAAATGGGCGGCGATTGTCTTAATACCGGTTGCGTCCCGTCAAAAGCCCTGATTCGTTCGGCTAGATGGCTGGCACAGCTCAAACGCTCGCAAGAATTTGGTATCAAACAGGCACATGCTGAATTTGATTTTGCCGATGTGATGACGCGAGTGCAGTCCATTATCAAAACCGTAGCACCACACGATTCGGTTGAGCGTTACACGCAACTGGGCGTTGATATTGTGCTTGGCGAAGCCCGGATAATCTCGCCTTGGGAAGTTCAGGTTACCACGGCTACCGGTGTACAAACGTTAACAACCCGTTCAATCGTTATCGCCGCTGGCGCAAGCCCTTTGCTGCCGCTCATCCCCGGCATTGATAAAATCAATCCGCTCACTTCGGATACTATTTGGAATCTTACAACATTACCCAAACGCTTGCTGGTGCTGGGCGGCGGCCCGATTGGCTGCGAACTGGCACAATGTTTCGCCCGCTTTGGCAGCGTGGTGACTATCGTAGAACAAGCAGCACAGCTATTGGGACGTGAAGACCCCGAAGTATCCGAAGCGGTTATGAGCCGTTTTAAACAGGAAGGTATTGATTTGCGCCTTGAACATACCGCAAAAGAGTTTGTCCTTGAAAACGGCGAACAATTTCTGATAACCGATCATCACGGAGCGCCGGTCAAGATTCCGTTTGATCAGGTTCTGATTGCTTTAGGTCGGGTTGCCAATAGTAAAGGTTATGGTATTGACGAGTTAAACATTACCTTGTCACCGTTCAACACGATAGCGACCAACGCTTTTCAGGAAACCAACTTCCCCAATATTTACGCGTGTGGCGATGTTGCAGGCCCTTATCAATTCACCCATACGGCCGCGCACCAAGCGTGGTATGCCGCAGTCAATGCCTTGTTCGGACAGTTTAAAAAATTTCGTACTGATTATTCAGTGATACCGTGGGCTACTTTTACTGATCCTGAAGTGGCGCGGGTTGGCTTAAACGAGCAGGATGCGAATTTACAAGGCATTACTTATGACGTGTCAATTTATAATCTCGATGATCTTGACAGGGCGATTACAGATGGCGAAGCGCACGGTTTTGTTAAAGTATTAACACAACCGGGTCGTGACAAAATTCTGGGTGTCACACTAGTTGGCGAACAGGCGGGAGACTTGATCGCCGAGTTTGTTTTGGCCATGAAACATGGCATCGGCTTAAACAAAATCCTGGGTACTATCCATATTTATCCCACCCTGGCTGAAGCCAACAAATATGTGGCCGGTGTCTGGAAACGCAAACAGACCTCGCAAACCCTGCTGAATGGGTTAAAATGTTTACATACCTGGCGGCGGGGATAATTTAATCGTAATTATTCAGTCCCCCCTCTTTGAAAAAGAGGGGTTAGGGGAGATTTTTTAAATAAATCCCCTACTGCCCTCGCGCTTTGGCTATACGCCAACCATTTTGTGCTGCTATACTTTTAAGATTCATTTCAGCTTTATACGATAAAGTAGCCATACACTATTCACAGGGGTACAAAATGAAGTCACAAGAATTAGTCAAAGTGTGGGATCTCCCACTCAGAATTTTTCACTGGTTGCTGGTTGTAGGATTCGTAGTTGCTTACCTAACCGAAGATGAATTATTAACCGTTCATGTTTGGGCGGGTTATCTGGTATTCGGCTTGTTGCTGTTCAGATTGGCCTGGGGTTTTATAGGTAATCATTATGCCCGATTCTCAAATTTTCTATGCAGCCCGGTTCAGTCAATCGCTTATGTAAAAGATCTGGCTACCTTTAAATCCAGGCGTTACGTTGGCCATAACCCGGCGGGTTCGGCTATGATTGTATTATTATTGCTGACTTTATTAATGACGGTAATCACCGGATTTGCTGTTTATGGTGCAGATAAAGCGGTCGGCCCTTTAGCCTTTATAGGTTCCGGTAACGAAAAAATGTGGGAAGAAGTGCATGAGTTTTTTGCCAACGTTACCGTAGTGTTGGTGTTTGTGCATATTATCGGCGTAGCGGTTGAAAGCGTTATACATCGTGAAAACCTGGCAAAATCGATGTGGCATGGTTTCAAAAAACCTGAAGAAAAATAACACCAATAAAGCGCCAATGCCGTTAAGTTAAGCAGTTCGCTGAGCGAAGTCGAAGCGATTTTTCCGGCTTCGGCTCCGCTCAGCCAACGGTTTATTTAACTTAACGACATTGTATAAAGCCCTGTTACGCTAACCCAACCACACAATAAACATGACTAACGCGGACAAAACCCGGCAACCGGCAACCACTTCAAACTACGAAAACAGCATTGCCATTATGAGCATCCTCGGTATCAGCGGCTATCTGGTGCTACGATATGCCTTTGATACCGGCCATGAAGTTTATACCCTGAGCGTTAATGCCGCCTTAACTTCAGCAATTGCCCACCTTTACCAAGGACAGACCAGTTTTTCAACGACGCTGGTGCAACTGCCCCTGCTTGCCGTTTTGGTGCTGGGTGGCATGCCTTTGGTTTATCAACTGCTTGTAAAATTATTTCGGGGCGATTTTGGTGCCGATTTGCTGGCTGGCTTATCGATCATTACCGCCGTAATTCTGGATGAATATCTGGCGGGAAGTCTGGTGGTATTAATGCTTTCGGGTGGTGCAGCCCTGGAAACCTATGCTGTACGCAAAGCCTCTTCCGTACTGGAGGCACTGGCCAAGCGTATGCCGTCTGTGGCGCATAGAAAATCAGCAGTGGCCTTAACCGACATTACCACCGAGCAGGTTGTTATCGGCGATACCTTATTGATATTGCCTCATGAAATTTGCCCGGTTGATGGCACGGTACTGGAAGGTTCCGGCACGATGGATGAATCCTATTTAACTGGCGAACCTTATATGATGTCAAAAACTCTGGGTTCTGTGGTTATCTCCGGCGCAATTAACGGTGATTCCGCGTTAACGATTCGTGCCGACAAGCTCTCTGTTGATTCCCGCTACGCCAAAATCATGGAAGTCATGCGCTCTTCCGAGCAATATCGCCCCAACATCAGACGGCTGGGCGACCAACTGGGCGCATTATACACACCGTTAGCCGTTATTATTGCACTGACTGCCTGGATGATAAGTGACGATGTCGTTCGTTTTCTGGCGGTGCTGGTTGTTGCCACACCCTGCCCTTTGCTGATAGGCATACCCGTCACTATTATCAGCTCAATTTCGCTGGCTGCGCGGCGGGAAATTATCATCAAAAATCCGGCCATACTGGAAACCATTGGCACCTGTCGAACCGCAATTTTTGATAAAACCGGCACCCTGACTTATGGCCGTCCCTCGCTGACCGCATTGATCCCGGCAAAAGATCAGCATGAACAGGAGGTGTTAACGTTAATTGCCAGTCTGGAGCGGTATTCCAAACATCCGCTATCCGGCGCGATTATTAAAGCAGCGGAAAACGCCGGATTAGCCTTATTAAGTGTGACCCGTATCGCCGAATTACCCGGTAAAGGCCTGACCGGTAATGTGCAAGGCAGACAGGTACAAATTACCAGCCGTAAAAACTTTACCGAAACCAACCCTGCCGGTATTGAAGAATTACCTCCTCTCACAGGAGGCCTGGAATGTGTGGTATTGATTAATGATCACTATGCAGCAACCCTGCAATTTCGGGATGAAGTGCGTACTGACAGCTCATCGTTTATTAATCACTTGCAACCCAATCACTTGTTTGAGCGGGTGATGCTGGTATCCGGTGACAGAGAATCCGAAGTCCGTTACCTGGCCGAACAAGTGGGTATTGAGCATGTTTACTTTAGTCAAAGTCCAGAACAAAAACTGGAAATAGTACGCCAAGAAACCCTTATGGCAAAAACCATTTATCTGGGCGATGGTATCAACGATGCGCCCTCACTAACGGCTGCGACCATCGGTATAGCCTTTGGTCAAAACAGTGATATTACCGGCGAATCGGCAGATGCAGTGATCATGAACAGCTCATTGTTAAAAGTGGATGAACTTTTTCATATTGGTGAACGGATGCGTAAAATTGCCCTGCAAAGCGCCGTAGGCGGCATGGCGCTGAGCTTAATCGGTATGGTGTTTGCCGGCTTGGGTTATCTTTCACCGGTAGCCGGTGCGGTTACCCAGGAAGTCATTGATGTCCTGGCGGTTTTAAATGCGTTAAGAGCCGCTATTCCGCCCAAAACACTTTCAGATTATTGACAGACCTGCCGCCTTAAACGCAGTGGTTTACCACATTATTCACCGGACACGTTTAACTCGCGTTCATCTTTAATCGATTGATAAAATTCCAATAAATTGGCGAGTGCTTCCAGCAATTCGGCCGGTATTTCATCCCGATTCAGTATGCCGGTCACAATGGCGTAAGCCACGTTCGTATCATCGTTTGCCCTGTTGTATTTTATGTATTTTTTGTATAGATCGCGTGAAGATCCTGAGTAGTATTGATGGATTCGATAATTAAGCTCATCGCTATCTATCTTGCCATCACGCCATTCTGAAAAAATCATATCCAGTTTTACCAACTCACTATGTAACTCTCGATCATAAGCTTTTACGGTATATTCACGCAGTAGTCGTTTAATATTTTTAGAGTAGGATTGCATAAGATTTACCTATTAAATATAACCACGCCGCCGTTAAAAATAGAACACAGATTAGACGGATTTGACTGATAGACACGGATAAAAGAAATTCCTTCATCCCATAAATACGTTAGCTATTTTTTCGGCTAAAAAGAAAAATTCGTTGAAACCAGTCCAATCCGTGTCCTATGATCGAAACCAGCATCGACTGAATCGTTACTATCCAATTAATATTGGAAACATAAAAAAGCACCGCCAACCCTACAAAACTTGGGCTATCAACTTAAGCCGGAACAAGCCGCAAGGCTTAACTTTAGTAAGTGATCACCTCCCCCTTTGAAAAAGGGGGATTGAGGGGGATTTACCTAATAAAATCTCCCCTAGGAGTCTGTCCGACTTAAGGTTTAATACTCCATTTTCTTTATAAAAAAGC
>JBAXTQ010000205.1:0-6830 GCA_037130115.1 Methylococcaceae bacterium | reverse complement strand
GTAGTGATGCCCATAACAACCAGATGATGCAGCTTTTATCCAATCCGGATAAAGCTGCGGGATTTGCCAAAGTGGTGTTTGAGTTGTTGAAGTTGGCGTAATTATTCAGTCCCCCTCTTTGAAAAAGAGGGGTTAGGGGAGATTTTATTAAATAAATCCCTTTTTTTCAAAGGGAGAGTAAATCGAGGGGTTTTAATACTTACCAGTTGGCAGGCTAAAACGGTGACTGTTTTTTCAGCCGATACAATGCCGAAATGTCTTCGTCACCATAACCTTCAGCCATTAACTGTGCATAATGGGTCACTGTCATATCGGTTATCGGGGTTGAAAAACCGGTTTGAGCGGCCATGCTTTGGCAGATTTTTAAATCTTTGTGATGCAGCGCCAGTTTAAATCCGGGTGCAAAAGTGCCTTGGGTCATGGTCGAACCGCGATGTTGCAAAAACCAGTTACCGGACGCACCGCCAGAGATAACATCAATCACTTTGTCCAGCGCCAAGTCTTGGGCTTGTGCAAAAGCGAGCGCTTCCGTAACCGCCTGATTAATGCCTGCGCCCATGATTTGATTGACGGCTTTGGTGGCCTGTCCCGAACCGGTAGCGCCCATATAAATAATACGCGCAGCCAGTGCTTCCAAAACGGGGCGGGCTTTTTCCAGTGCTTCCATATCACCGCCTACCATCATCGCCAATGTGCCATTCTTGGCACCTTCTGCGCCGCCGGACACCGGTGCATCCAAAAAGACGACCTGTTTTTCTGCCAGAATCGCGGCGGCTTTTTGGGCTGTTTCACTGCTGACGGTAGACATATCAACGACAAGGGTGCCCGGTTTAACGGTTAAGGCTATTGCCTCAACCACGCTTAACACATCCTGATCGGCTGAAACACACATCAGCACCAGATCAACGTCTGCTGCCAGTGCTTCCGGCGAATCAAAAACCGCTACGGTAAATTCTGCCGTTTTTGCGGCAGTACGATTATAAACAGCCGTTAAAAAGCCTGCTTTGGCAAGGTTTCTGGCCATTCCCAAACCCATCGCGCCCAAGCCGATCATGCCTGTTTTCATATTATTTTCCCAGATAAGTGTAAGACGTTAAGCCGGCAATGAGTTCTTGTTCGTAGTCTTGGCGTTGTTGCTCACTAAGATTGCTTTTTGCCAGTTTGTCCCGGTAAGCTGTTTTTAAGTCTTCACTACTGATATGCACATAGTCCAGTAACTCGCTGACATGCTCGCCTTCCTGCAAGTCATAAAAATGATAGCCGTTGTCATCCAGTTTAATGTTAATGGAATGTGTGTCGCCAAACAGGTTGTGCATGTCACCCAATATTTCTTGATACGCGCCCACCATAAAAAAGCCGATGAGATAGGGCTTGTTGGCATCGATGTCATGCAAGGGCATGGTGTTTTCAAGATTTTGCCCATCGATATATTGATCAATACGACCATCGGAATCGCAGGTTAAATCCTGAATAACGGCGCGACGCGTGGGCTCTTCATCCAGTCGGTGAATGGGCATAATCGGGAAGATTTGATCAATTCCCCAAATATCGGGCATGGATTGAAACAACGAGAAATTGCAAAAAACCTTATCGGCCAGCTTCTCGTTCAATTCCTCCAAAATAATGGCTTCGCTTTGGGTGTTGGGATTGAGTTGGCTTTTAATTTGCTGACATAAAAGAGAATAATTGTTCTCGGCCTTGGCCAGTTCGGTAATGCTTAATTTATCTTGGGTAAAGCGGGCACGCGCTTCTGACAAGGCAAACTGCGCATCATGAAAATGCTCAACCAGATTATGGGCAACGGGTAACGCCAGTAACTCGGTTTTATTGGTATAAACCGATTCAATATCCGTCACATTGGTAATTAATACCGCATGATGTGCGGTCAGCGCACGACCGGATTCGGTGATAATATCCGGTTGCGGCATTTGTTTTTCAGCACACAGTTCCGCAAAACTCCGCACGATATTTTGGGCGTATTCATCCAGACTGTAATTGATTGACGATTCACGACGCGAGCCGCTGCCATCATAATCAACACCCAAACCGCCACCTGCATCGACGATTTTTATCTGTGCGCCCAAGCGGTGTAGTTCAACATAAAACTGTCCGGCTTCTTTCAGGGCAATTTTTATGTCGTGAATATTGGCAATTTGCGAACCCATGTGAAAGTGCAAAAGCTTCAGGCTGTCCAGCAAATCGGTTTGTTTTAAGCGTTCAATGAGTTGTAGCACTTCATGGGCATGCAGGCCAAACTTGGATTTTTCACCGCCGCTGTTCTGCCATTTTCCTGCGCTGATACTTGAAAGCCGAACCCTCACGCCCAACTGTGGCTTAATGTTTAACTTGGCCGCTTCTTCAATAATCAGTTCAAGTTCCAGCGGTTTTTCAATGACCAGATAAAGATTCAAACCCATTTTTAGGCCGATCAGCGCCAAACGAATATAGGCTCTATCTTTGTAACCGTTACAAACCACCACGCCTTTGTTGGACAGCGCCATAACGGCCAGCAATTCCGGCTTGCTGCCGGCTTCCAAGCCAATGTTATCAGCCGCCAAAATACCCTCAACTACCTGACGCTGTTGATTAACCTTGATGGGATAAACCGGCGTGTATTGCCCTTGATAATTATTACCGGCACAGGCTTTTTCAAAAGCCTTCGACAACCGTGTCACGCGATCTTTTAAAATATCAGTAAAGCGAACCAGCACCGGCAGTGACAAGTTTTTATCATTGAGCGATTGCGCAATCTCAAATAAATCCAGTTCAATCGCTTTATCCGAACTGGGTTTTACGCAGACATGTCCGCTGTTATTGATGGAAAAATAACCATCACCCCAATTTTCTATCGCGTAGGTTTCTGCTGATTGCTCGGTTGACCATGTTTTTTTCTGACTTAAATTCACTCAAATCTCCGTTTTATGCCTAAAGGATGCAGAATTGTAATAGTTGTTCACCTCCCCCTTTGAAAAAGGGGGGTTGAGGGGGATTTATCTAATAAAATCTCCCCTAACCCCTCTTTTTCAAAGAGGGGGACTGAATAATTACGAATTGTAATAGTGTGTGCGTTTATTTTTTAGCACTTGTGCCTGTTGTTTTATACAGCGGCTTGGGATAACACCTTGCCTATCGTTATTTTACGCAAAAATACCCGCTGTTATTGATGGAAAAATAACCATCACCCCATTTTACTCTGACTTAAATTCACTTAAATCTTTGTTTTATGCCTAAAGGATGCAGAATTCTAATATAATGCGGACTTATTTATTCGTTTATTTTTTACAGGAATCTTTACATGAACCCAACTGAATGGTTTACCGAGCAAGTCCCAGGGGCTGAATCGGCCTTTTCATTAAAAATTAAACAAAAATTACACGAAGAACAATCTGAATTTCAACATCTTGAAATTTATGAAACCGAAACTTTCGGTAACTTGATGGTCATCGATGGCTGCACCATGGTATCAACCCGCGATAACTTTTTTTATCACGAAATGATGAGTCATCCGGCTTTGTACACGCATCCCAATCCAAAAAGAGTCTGGATTATCGGCGGCGGTGACTGCGGCACGTTAAGAGAAGTGTTAAAACACCCGTCTGTAGAACATGCCGTGCAAATTGATATTGATGAGCGCGTTACCCGTCTGGCGGAAATTTATTTCCCTGAACTCTGCGAGTCCAATAATGACCCCAGAGCCGATTTGAAGTTTATCGACGGCATTAAATGGGTAAAAGATGCGGCACCTAATTCAGTCGATATAATTATCGTGGATAGCACTGACCCGATTGGCCCTGCTTTAGGTTTATTCAGCGAAGATTTTTACCGTGATTGCTTTAACTGTCTTTCAGAAAACGGCATGATCGTGCAACAAAGCGAGTCCGCACTGTTTAACATGAAGCTGATCGGCGAAATGCGCAACGCCATGAGTACCAGCGGTTTTGGCCATTTACAAACGCTGTTTTTTCCACAATGCCTGTATCCTTCCGGCTGGTGGAGTGCTACGATTGCCAGTAAAACGGCTTTAACAACATTTAGGGAACAGGATTCAATAAACAAGCCTTTTGAAACTGTTTATTATAATGTTGATATTCATAAAGCCTCTTTAGCGCAACCTGAATTTTTCAAAAAAGCTTTTGCTTAATAAATAACACCGTAGGTTGGGTCGGCTTAATCGCGTGTTTGGCGTAAAAAAAGACCACCCAATCTACCACTCTTTACTAATATGAGATTACCCTAATGTTTGATCCTAAAGCTATTGATGATATTGCCAATCGTTTGGCTAGCGCCATCCCGCCCGGTCTGAGCAACCTGAAAGAAGATCTGGAAAAAACGTTCCAGGCCATTTTACAAGGCGCGTTAAGCAAGCTGGATTTGGTTACCCGTGAAGAATTTGAAGTACAAAAAATGGTCTTGGCAAAAACCCGCTCAAAATTGGAAGACCTGGAAAAACGTGTGTCTGCAATGGAAGGCACCGTTCTTAACAAAGAAGAGTTGTAAGCTTAAACCGCTCCACAGTTCTTGTAGGAGCGGGCCATGCCCGCGAAAAATCAACACAGCAACATCGCGGGCGCGGCCAGTTCCTACAACGCACTATTCATAATTGGAATGCCGGGGATTTTATAATGGCGCTACAAAAATGTAATAACGTTTCAGAAGCGTCATGGGCTTAGCGGTTATCTTTAGCCGGGGTCGCTCAGGTATTGAAGCGCCTCTGGTAATGGTTGAAGTTCATATTTCCAACGGCTTGCCGGCGTTAAATATTGTCGGCTTGCCGGAAACGGCCGTCAAAGAAAGCAAAGACCGTGTTCGGGGCGCACTATTAAATTCCCGATTTGAATTTCCTGCCCAGCGCATTACCGTCAATTTGGCACCGGCTGATTTACCCAAAGAAGGTGGCCGCTTTGATTTAGCGATTGCTTTAGGCATTTTAGCCGCATCCGGCCAAATCCCCATGGCTAATCTTAAACAATACGAATGTATTGGCGAGTTGTCGTTGGGTGGCGAATTGCGCCCCATCAAAGGTGTTCTTCCTATCGCCATACAGGCCAGAAACCACAAAAGAAAACTAATCCTGCCCAAAGAAAATACCGCCGAAGCCGCTCTGGTTAAAGGGATTGAAATTATTCCCGCAGCGCATCTGTTAGAAGTCTGTGCTCATCTCAGTGGACAGACGCAAATACAACCCGAATTTCAACAAACCGAACCACCTGCGCCAGCCAATGAGCTGGATTTTGGAGATGTTCATGGCCAATATCATGTTAAAAGAGCGTTTGAAATTGCCGCAGCCGGTGCCCATAATTTAATTATGCTCGGGCCTCCAGGCACCGGAAAATCAATGATTGCTGCACGGTTGCCCACTATTTTACCGCTGTTAACCGAACAACAAGCCCAAGAAACCGCCGCGATTGCCTCCATTAGCGATCAAGGTTTGGATGTTGCCAACTGGCTAAAACCGCCTTATCGCGCACCGCATCATACCGCCTCAGCAGCGGCGCTGGTCGGTGGCGGCAGTAATCCCAGACCCGGTGAAATATCACTGGCCCATAACGGGACTTTATTTCTTGATGAACTCCCCGAATTTGATCGTAAGGTATTGGAAGTTTTACGTGAGCCGCTGGAGACAGGCCATATCACTATTTCACGCGCTGCGCGGCAAGTTGATTTTCCGGCTCGCTTTCAGTTAATCGCCGCGATGAACCCCTGTCCGTGCGGCTATTTAGGTGATGCTTCAGGCCGCTGTCATTGCACCTCGGAACAAGTCATGCGCTATCGGGCCAGAGTATCCGGGCCTTTGTTGGACAGGATAGACATGCACCTGGAAGTGCCGCGTATATCCCATGAAGTATTACGCAAAGGTGCGCCGGGCGGTGAAGAAAGCAGTGCTACCATCAGAGCGCGTGTGGTCGCCGCACGCAACATCGCCGTAGCACGGTGCGGTAAAGCCAATTCGGCATTAACGGCAAAAGAAGTTAAAAAGCTGTGCGTGTTATCCGAAGATAGCCACCAGCTTTTAGAGCAGGCCATGGATAAATTTGGTTTGTCACACCGCGCTTACCACCGCATTTTAAAACTGGCGCGGACGATTGCCGACTTGGCAAACTCAGAGCAGATAGAAACCAGACATTTAAGTGAAGCGATTAGTTATCGGAAGTTGGATCGTAGTTTGTAGGGTGAGAGATTGCATTACAGCTTCAGGCTACCCACTTAAGCCGGGACAAAAAATTTTAATTAACGCCGTCATACCGGTAAGGATGCCGGTATCCAGTGCCATGGATGGTGATTTTTCGATAACGTTGCCGTATGATTGCTAAAGCTTCACATCCGTGTGACTGGATTCCGGCATCCCTGCCGGAATGACGGACTTTTTGGCATTTGGCGAATCATTTTGCTGTTCAGTGTCCCGTCTTAAGTTGGTGGCCCAACTTCAAAAAGGTACGCAGTGCTTAGCCTACCTGGCTTGTTGGTTATGATTGAGTTTTATATTTGTACCCATACATTGCCAATTAACTAAAAGCACATCTATAATGTGTACACTTGCGTACACAAAGAGTTATTACTTAGTAGTTAATATTATACGCAAAAGTGCGTACAAATTGAAAACATGAACACATACAATCTGATGAGCTGCCAGTGATAACTCGAATAGCCTTTAGCGACCACATTAACCCAGGCAAGTTTGCTGCACTGATAGAGCAAGCCGGACGTTTAGGCGCTATCCGTTCGGAAGTGTGGGAGCGCTTCGGTTCCATTAACGGAATCGGCTTACGCGATAGAACCATCCGGGATAACTGGCTTAAACAAGGCAAAAAGTTCAACGTCGGCGCAACGCC
>JBAXTQ010000204.1:0-6942 GCA_037130115.1 Methylococcaceae bacterium | reverse complement strand
ATTATTGTAATTTATTGAATATGTTGATAAATACTCTTAAGTAAGCAGTATTAGGGTCTGACCCCATTGATTCAGATTATACCCGCCTGACAATACTCAATCACCTTGGTTGTGAAAAAGAAGACAGGATTAAGAAAACAGTAGGCATAAAAAAGGCCCCGATAAAATCGGAGCCTTTAGAATTCATGGTGCCCAGGGGCGGAATCGAACCGTCGACACTAAGTATTTCTCTATTGCTTACAACACAAAATCCGTTGTTGCCAATGTAGTAGGTATTACCCCCGTCAGTTGAATTTCGTACTCAGTTGCGGCATCTGAATCGGTGTTGAGGGAAATGATACCGCCGCTATAATGGATTTGTCCTGGCGTATTAAACGTTGTGGTAATAAATTTGAAAGCTTGATCGCCCGCCAAAGCAGAGTTGGGATCAATGTTTGAAAGGTCAATCTTGTCTTGTCCACGAACGAAATCAGTGATTACATCTCTGGCCGAAACACCCAAGCCCATTTCGCTGTAAACATTAAAGTCGAAAGTATCCTTTCCAATACCACCAGTGAGTGTGTCTTTTCCTGCACCGCCTATTAATAAATCATTGCCAGCTGCGCCATTGATGGAATCATTGCCCGCCAAACCACTCAGGATATTTGCGGATGCGTTACCCGTTAAAGTATTGTTAAAAGCATTACCTGTGCCTTTAATAACAGCCGCTCCAGTTAAGCTCAGTTTTTCTACATTGGCTCCCAAAGTATAAGTAATTGAGCTGTTAACCGTGTCAATTTCAGTCGCCAATATTGAGGTTTCAGTTACAATGTCTCCTGACCTATCCACATAGTAAGTATCATTTCCGGCTCCACCGATCATCGTATCATTACCTGCACCACCATTTAGCGTATCGTTACCTGTGCTACCTGCAAGAATATTTGCCAAGGTATTTCCTATTAGGGAGGCGTTCCTGCTACCAGAATGAGAGAGATTTTCAATGTTGGTTAATGCATTGATTGAGTAGGTGTTTAAATTTGTGATGATAGTATCTGTGCCGGCATTCAATCCTTCGGTGACAATATCACCTGGTGCATCTACATAGTAAACATCATTACCGGCACCGCCGATCATTTTATCATTACCTGCGCCACCATTAAGTACATTTTTCCCTGAATTCCCTGTGATTGTGTTGTTGAGAGAATTTCCTGTGCCGTTAATTACGGATTTGCCAGTAAGGACAAGATTTTCTATATTATTTATGGCGGCGAGCGAGAAAGTAATTGAAGATTGAACCGTATCAGCACCTTGGTTGGGTAATTCAGTTATGGTATCTTTTGTGCTATCAACGATGTAAGTATCATTGCCTGCACCACCGATTAATGTATCGATGCCAACACCACCGTTTAATGTGTCATTGCCGTTAAATCCTTTAATCACATCATTACTAGAAGTTCCATTTATTAAATCATTACCAGACATAATTCCATTCACAAAAGAACTTAAATCAGTATATGTATCCAGTTTTTGGTAGGGCGTATTGATTCCCGACAACTGAAATTTATGATTATTATTATCAATAAATTGGAATGAAGAAATATTTCCAGTCATTGTTTTTGAGTTAAAATGATAGGTTAATGGACCTGTCACAATAACAGTACCATCAGCAAATTTATAAGTAATATTACTAATTGAAGCATCATACTGATTTATATAAACATTCCCAGTTATATCTATATTTTCATTGGTTGGACTATGGAGGATAATGTGGCTTATAAGCCCGCTTGTACTGCCGTTACCTACATTAATTGTTATATTGCCAAAATAGTCAAATGTCCAAGAGTCTGGTGTTTGAATAATAAAGTGATTTATTGTGGGTGTGTATGTATTGAATCCACTACCATACATATTGAAAGACCCACCATTGTAAAAACTTCCTGAGGCAGAATTAGAGGATGCAACAATAGAGTTTAAATTAATATTCGGTGTATTATTAAACCAACTGTTGGCTGAATTTAGATCTGAAATTAAATTTGTGCCAGTATTAGTCATAAGAGGGTTGCTAAAGCTTCCTGACCAATTAGATATATATGATGCCATTTATTGCTTCCTACAGTTTATGATTCTGGTAGTGTATTGATTTAGGAAAGAACTGAGCTAACTTGCAAGTATTCCCGCTATTATAACGAATTTAGAGTGCCTAATCATACTTTCGATCACACCCGGCGAATAATTTGATACCAAAGCGCAATCGATGCTGACACCATTAAATAATTATTTCAATTGATTGTCAAAAATAACGATAGACAAAATTGAAGAGGGAAGACAGGAATAAGGTAGAAAAACAAAAACAGTAGGCATAAAAAAGGCCCCGATAAAAATCGGAGCCTTTAGAATTCATGGTGCCCAGGGGCGGAATCGAACCGTCGACACGAGGATTTTCAGTCCTCTGCTCTACCGACTGAGCTACCTGGGCGGAACTACAAAAGACGGCCATTAGACTAGATTACGCGGCATTAGTCAATATAAAATATTAACTTATTAATTTGGAAGCAAGTTGGGCGCTGGTTATTTTTGTTAAAAAGGTTAATAATCAAACAATTGAATTTTTCATGCGCGGCTAGGTAAACGACAGCGACCGCCTCATCAATAATGATTGATGGAGATTTTATTAGATAAATCCCCCTCAATCCCCCTTTTTCAAAGGGGGAGGCGAATAACTACGCATTTTTTATAGTCACTGCTTTTCTTTTGAGCTTATCCTATAGATAATCTATCAATAAAATATGATAATATCCCACTAAAAAAATACATGCAGTGACTTGAGTACTCCCTCACCTCAACCATATACTGGTTGGAGTGGTGACAAGACGTTTAAGTGCGCCATACACTTCCCTAACACTAATTCCATAGAGGCAAACATGAAAGCAAACATTGGTTTAATCGGTCTGGCAGTAATGGGACAAAACCTGGTTCTTAATATGAATGACCACGGTTTTAAAGTCGCCGTTTTTAACCGTACTACCAGCACAGTGGATGAGTTTTTGGAGGGGCCGGCAAAAGGCACACAGGTAGTCGGCACACACTCACTGGAAGAATTGATTGAGTGCCTGGAAGTACCGCGTATTGTTATGTTGATGGTTAAAGCGGGTGAAGTGGTTGATCAATATATCGACAAGTTGGTGCCGCTGTTAGCCGCTGGCGATATTATTGTCGATGGGGGTAATTCTCTGTTTACTGACACCAATCGCCGCACGGCAGCCCTTAAAGAAAAAAATCTTAACTACATCGGCACCGGTGTTTCTGGTGGCGAAGAAGGCGCAAGGCATGGCCCTTCCATTATGCCGGGTGGCAATAAAGCGGCCTGGCCGACTGTTAAACCTATTTTTCAGGCGATCAGTGCGCAGGTTGATGGCGATCCTTGTTGCGAATGGGTCGGTGATAATGGCGCGGGTCATTATGTCAAGATGGTACATAACGGTATTGAATACGGAGACATGCAACTGATTAGCGAAGCTTATCAATTGCTGTCTCAAGGTTTGGGCTTAAGCGCTGATGAAATGCACGCAATATTTGCCGAGTGGAATCAAGGCACATTAAGTTCTTACTTGATTGAAATTACGGCCAATATTTTGGCGTACAAAGATGAAGACGGCTTGCCTTTGGTGGACAAAATTCTTGATACGGCCGGTCAAAAAGGCACTGGTAAGTGGACGGGTATTAACGCGCTGGATTTGGGTATTCCTTTAACCTTGATTGGTGAATCGGTTTTTGCTCGTTGCTTGTCCGCGCAAAAATCAGAAAGGGTTAAAGCCGCGCAGGTCTTGCCTAAACGTATCCAAACCTTTTCCGGCGACAAACAAGCCATGATTGATGCGATTCGTGATGCCCTGTACGCAGCCAAGATTATTTCTTATGCGCAAGGTTTTCGGTTAATGCGTGAAGCGTCCAAGGAATATAACCTGGCGCTTAATTATGGCGAAATCGCCTTAATGTGGCGCGGCGGCTGTATTATTCGCAGCCAATTTTTAAATGACATCAAGCAAGCATACTCCGGCAATCCTGAACTGGAAAACCTGCTGTTGGCCGATTTCTTTGTTAACGCTATGAAACAGGCCGATGACGGCTGGCGCAAAGCCGTTATTTTAGGTATTGAACTGGGTATTCCTACCCCGGCGTTTTCTTCTGCCTTGGCCTATTACGACGGCTATCGCACGGAAAGATTGCCGGCCAATTTATTACAGGCACAACGGGATTATTTTGGTGCCCATACTTATGAGCGCACCGACAAGCCCAGAGGTGAATTTTTCCATACCGACTGGACGGGGCACGGCGGCAAAACGGCGTCTTCCACTTATACGGTTTAACCACTAATAGAACACGGATGACACTGACCAGACGAATTTAAACGGATTTTTGCAAGCCGAAATCAAATTTGTCTGTAAATATTCACTTCCCCCCTTTGAAAAAGGGGGAGAGCAAAGCGAGGGGCCGAGGGGGATTTATCTAATAAAATCTCCCCTAACCCCTCTTTGTCAAAGAGGGGAACTGAATAACTACGTTTGTCTTATGCTTTTTAATCCGTGTTTATCAGTTTAATCCGAGTTGTCCGTGTTCCATTTCTCAATCTAACGAGTCCTTTATTATGCACGCCGAACCTTGTACTTACGTTATTTTTGGTGCCACTGGAAACCTTTCCAGAATTAAATTAATGCCCGCTCTTTATCATCTGGATGCCGCCAAGCGACTACCGCACGGCACCCGTATTTTAGCCATAGGCCGAAGGCCTTGGGATCAGGCAAAATGGCTGAGTGAAGTCAGGGACATGATTCTGGAAAAGTCCAAAGATGATTTTGATGAAGCTGTTTTTCAACGCTTTAGTGATCGTTTACAGTATCATCAAGGCGATATCGAACAGCCACAGTGTTATTCGGAACTGGCTGAACTGCTTAACGAGAAAAAGAATTTTTCTAAAAACATTGCCTTCTATTTGTCTATCAGTCCCGCCGACTTTGGTACTGTGATGGAGATGTTAAGCAACAATCACTTGTTTGATGAAGAAGACGGCTGGCGTCGTGTCATTATTGAAAAACCGTTTGGTTATGATCTGGACAGCGCCGAGGCTTTACAAAAACGCATCAGCCGCTATTTAACGGAAGAGCAAATTTACCGTATTGATCATTATTTAGGTAAAGGCATGGTGCAAAATGTGCTGGTATTTCGTTTTGCCAATGTCATGCTGGAACCTTTATGGAACCGCAATTACATCGATCATATTCAAATTACCCATTCGGAAGAAATCGGCATAGAGAGCCGGGCTGATTATTATAACGGTGCCGGAGCCATGCGTGATATGTTGCAAAGTCACCTGTTGCAATTACTGACTCTGGTAACCATGGAGCCCCCTGCTTCAATGGCCGCCGAATCCTTGCGGGATGAAAAAGTTAAGGTATTAAAATCCATCCGCCCCATTCCCAAAGAAGCCGTGCATGGTCATGCCTTTCGGGGTCAATATTCCCAAGGTCATATCAAAGGCGAAAAGGTCAAAGGTTATTTACAGGAAGACAATATTCCCGCCAATAGCGTGACCGAAACGTATGCATCCATGAAGCTGTATATTGATAACTGGCGGTGGCGCGGTGTGCCCATGTATTTGCGTACCGGTAAACGTATGGCTCAAGCGCAATCGACTATTTCCATTTGCTTTCGCCATCCGCCGTTACAATTTTTTAGGGATACCAATGTGCAATGTATGAACCAAAACTGGATATTGTTGGGCATACAACCGGAAGAATGTATTCGTATTGAAATGACTGTAAAAGAACCCGGACTGGAAATGAGTACACGAACCAGCAGCCTGGATGCCAGCTTTAGAAATGAAGATGAAAAAGCCATCGACGCTTATGAAGATTTGTTGCTGGATGTTTTAAAAGGCGACCGTTCACTTTTTCTGCGCTTTGACGAAGTGGAATATGCGTGGCGTATTGTTGATCCAATCTTGCAAACCTGGGCCATTGAACGTGACCACATCGCCACTTATCCAGCAGGTTCTTGGGGGCCTGAAGACAGTCGCCTATTTGATAAAAGCGCTCAATCCTGGCGCAGTTCTTTAACACCGGAGTGTAAATAAATGCAAGATAACAGTCGTTGGCACAACCTGGAAACAGCTGATCAGGTGGCTGAGGCCGCTTACCAACAAATTCTTAAGGCCGCTGATCAAGCCATTGCCGAACACGGCAATTTTAAAATAGTATTAGCCGGTGGCGGCACACCCGAAAAAGTGTATCGCTTATTGGCTCAGGCAGAGGCTGACTGGTCAAAATGGTTTATTTACTATGGTGACGAGCGTTGTTTGCCGGTCGATCATGCGGATAGAAACAGCCTGATGGCAACCCGGGTTTTTCTGGAAAAAGTGGCTATTCCAGAAGCGCAGATTTTTACAATTCCCGCTGAATTGGGGCCGGAACCAGCCGCCATAAAATATCAAGACATTGTCGCGGGTGCGCTTCCGTTTGATATGGTTTTGTTGGGCATGGGTGAAGATGGTCATACGGCCAGTTTATTTCCAGGGCATCAGCACCAGATAGATGAACTGGCTCATGCGGTTTATAATTCACCCAAACCACCGCCTGAGCGGGTGTCCATCAGTGCAAAAGCCTTAAGCAATACACAACAACTCATCTTTCTGATTACGGGTGCAAACAAACAGGAAGCGGTTAATGACTGGCGTTTAGGTAAAGATTTGCCGGTTGCTACCATCAACCCAAAAAACCCTATCGATATTTATATTGATAAGGATGCTTATAATCCTGAAAAGGCGGGGGGATTAATAAGCTAAGGAACGTCCAAAAAAATAAGCTGGACAACTTTAATTTTAAAATCCCACCCCAATGCCATAAAGTTAAGTACAAGTTGTTTAAAAAACCGGAGTGCAATCGCTTTAGCTATTGCTTGCAAAACAGC
>JBAXTQ010000203.1:0-7013 GCA_037130115.1 Methylococcaceae bacterium | reverse complement strand
GCGTATTCATCGCGGGCGCGGCCCGCTCCTACATTCCTTAGCTTGATGCGTATGCTCTTTGAGCAACTGCGTTTGACTGATGAATGTGCCGATAATGAATTAACCTTGTTGTTTGGACGTAACAAAGACAATTAAAGGAAACTTCCAACCGCTGTGCCGGTTTGCCGGAACTTGATCATCGCAGCAGTGATGAGATTTTAGGCTATGAAGACAGTGCAAATTAATCACCAACGAATAAAGGTAAAAAAATGATTACCAAAGAGCAACTCAAAGACGAAATTAATACGGTAGAAGACCCGCAAATATTGGAACTGGTTTATCAACTGTTGTTAAAAATAAAACAAGGTAACCTTCCGCAAAAACTGACACTGTCAAACTGGTTGCTTGAAAATATGCAGGGCTTAGGCAATTTAAACTTACCCGATAGAAAAGAAACCGATAGAAAAATACCTTTTCAACCATGAAAGCGTATTTATTGGATAGCCCGCCCTGATTAACCGATCAGGAATATAGAGGGCTTATCGGCTTTTAAAATTAAACCTTTTTGCAGAACCTTTTCACATCACCAATAAAGTTACAAATTCCTGCAAACGCTTTACCCTTATCTGGCAGCAGCCAGACGCATTACACAATCAACGGATAATAATGAGTCATTTTTTTCAACAAATCGAAGCTGCATTGCTTCCTTCTGCAATTCACTTTGCATCCAACATAGGTTTGTACAATTTAGCACTTAAAACAGAAGCTAAAACCTGCTACTTTGGTGGTGTAATAAATAATGCAAACTGAAAACCAACAATTATACAAACTAGCTTCAGCTCTTCTTGAAGAGTTCGCGGTCAAACATACCCCTGAAAACAGCACTACAGAAGCAGTTATTGATCAATGGATGCACGCCATAGCAACAGATAATGACCTTTTTCTAAAAGCAGGTAGCATCGAGCAGGTACAAAATAAAAAATTAATCATACGTATATTAAAGAAAGAAAATATATATAAAAACCGTAAGCAATTTTATGACCTTGTTTTTTCTGACTTACCTTTAAAGCAACCATTTATCAGCAGGTTTAAATTTATCGATTTGTTCGCAGGTATTGGAGGTATTAGACTTGGCGCACAGATTAATGGAGGTAGCTGTGTTTTTTCGTCAGAATTCGATAAATTTGCTCAATCAACATACAAACTTAATCATGGTGAAATGCCATTCGGGGACATTACTTTTATAAATGAAAGTTCAATACCTGATCATGACCTCTTATTGGCAGGATTCCCATGTCAACCTTTCAGTTATTCTGGAAGATGTGAAGGTTTTGAAGATAAAACCAGAG
This sequence comes from Methylococcaceae bacterium, assembly GCA_037130115.1. GTDB lineage: Bacteria > Pseudomonadota > Gammaproteobacteria > Methylococcales > Methylomonadaceae > Methylobacter_C. The sequence continues at coordinate 5,685 of JBAXTQ010000203.1, read as the reverse complement.
GTACGTTATTTTTTGATGTCCTGAGAATTCTTGAAGAAAAAAAGCCTAAAGTAGCAATACTTGAAAATGTTAAAGGATTTAAGTCACATAATAAAGGTGAGACTATGGATATAGCCCTTAAAGCTTTAAAAGAAGCTGGTTATTTTCCTAGATGGCAAATTTTAAATAGTTTTGATTTTGGTGTTCCACAATATCGTGAACGTTGGTACTGTGTTGCTACAAGAGAGGCCGTGGATTTTGAATTCCCCAAGAGTGAAGGAAGAAACAGTAGTCTTAGGGATATAGTTGATATAGATAACAATGACATTCCATTGAGACTTAACAAATTTGAAATCGATAGAATTAAATATCATTTTGCAAACTCCCATAAAGAAATAAGGGTTAAGCATGACAATTCGTTGTATGGTGCTCATACCAAAAAAGGAAGGCATGGTGTTTTTTCATATTCAAAGCCTGATGGTTCCTTGAGGTTTCATGTTGGTGATGTAGCTAAAACACAAATTCAAGAGGCTTTTTATGCATGCTTAGATACTTATGCACCTACTATTATAGCGAATCGCGTTCCTAAACTATGGGACTTAGAGCGTAAATTATCTGTGGAAGAGTCTCTGAAGCTTCAGGGATTTACTAATGATTTCAAGTTTAATGTTTCAAATGGCCAAGCATATAAACAGTTAGGTAATTCTGTAACTGTTACAGTTATAGATCGACTTATTAAAAAGTTACTTGAAAACGGAATAATTTAAATATGGGTTATGTAAATATACAGGCAATTAAAAAAAGCCGTGAAAATCTCAAAATAAGCCTGACTAAAGGTGATACTTTTGCTGGCTTAATGTTGCTTCTAACAAATATAAAACAAAAAATTTCAGACAATTATATCTTGGCTAATATGGCTAATTTTTCTGAGGATGCAGATAAAGCTTTTTATTTAAACGATAGCACACACGAAATATACAGCGAAAAAAGTTGGTATGCACTGTTTACAGACGATTGGATAGAGCAAGTAAAACAAACATTTTTGAACGGCAAACAAATTTCTGCTTCTGATTTTGCCATTTCGTTATATTGGTATGAAAATTTCGATGATGAAGATTCGTTAATTTCTTTTTTAAAAACAAGGATTAATGATGATCATGTATTCAATAGTTTTTTTAATTCCGACAAGAAAAATATTCTTTTTACTGAAAGTACATCTGCGAAAAAAGCTGACATTCTAGATATTCTTGGCGGTGATAATTCTGCATACACTGTAAAATTTAATGGTGAATTTGTAAAGAAAAAAGCAGGCGAACTTAGCGGCGCTCCATTTGGACAAACTTTATACGCAGGGAATGAAATAAAACGAATTGTTAGTATTACTGATTTTGACTTTTTAAAACACTTTGATTTGAATGTTGGTAAATCCAAAAATATTACCCCCATAAAAGTTGATCATACAATAACTTATTTAAGTAAAAATTTTATTTTACTAGCCGGTATTTCCGGTACAGGAAAAACCCGTTTTGTCCGCGAACAAGCTGCCTTACATTACAATGCTGATGATTTACCTTGCAATGGTGATTTACCCAATTATTGCCTGATTCCGGTTCGACCTGATTGGCATGAACCTTCTGATTTGCTGGGTTATATCTCCCGTATCGGGCCGCAGGGTGCGTGTTACAATGTGACCAAGCTATTGATTTTTATTGTAGCCGCTTGGAAGGATGCCATCTCTTCTGTGACCGAAAAACAACTGGTGTGTAAGGAAGCCACCGATATGATTCCGTATTGGCTGTGCCTGGATGAAATGAACCTGGCGCCCGTGGAGCAGTATTTTGCCGATTATCTGTCGGTACTGGAATCTCGTAAATGGGAAAATGGCATATATAGTTGCCATCCCTTGCTCGCATCCGACACAATAAATGTTCTTGATCAAGAACACGGACAAAAGACATTACGGAAAGATTTGAAATTACTGGATACCAAAGAAGATGACGATTTATGGAACTATTTTGTTACTTCAGGCATTCCATTGCCCCCCAATTTGATTGTTGCCGGAACGGTGAACATGGATGAAACCACGCACGGTTTTTCCCGCAAAGTGATTGATCGTGCGTTTACCATCGATTTCGGGGTGTTTTATCCCAATGATTTTGACCATTATTTAGATACTTCTCTTTCTCCCCGCCATAAAAAGTTGGGCTTTCCGGTATTGTCCAAAGTAACCAAAGACGACTTGACCAATGTCAATGCTGATAAGGATGGAGCAAAAAGTATCGCTTTCCTGAAAGCCATCAATGATGAGCTAAAAGGCACACCCTTTGAGCTGGCTTATCGTGCGTTGAATGAGCTGTTATTGGCGGTGGTGAGTTTCAACCCCAAGGATGATGCTGAATTGCAGGCGGTTTGGGATGATTTTTTGATGTCCAAGGTATTGCCGCGCATAGACGGTGATACCGAAAAATTAAAAAAGGCAGATCATACCGTTGATGTACTTACTGCACTGTTGGCGGTTATTGAAGAAAAATTTAAATACATTCTAACTAACAGGCGCATAGATTTGTTGCGTGAAGAAGAAGATAGTACAACGCATATTAGAAAAACGCTTATGATCGATTGTCGTGCAAAACCAAAACTGGAATGGATGAAAGCGCGTCTGGAATTAAACAGTTTTACCACGTTCTGGCCATAAGCCGTGCCTGAAATTTTAAATCTTAAGACGCCTGATTTTGAATTAAGCGTATGGGCCAAAAACGTTACAGAGTCACTCGCATTGCTTGCCAAGACGCATGCTGGTCGCAACATAGACGTTCCGCGCAGTGCGATACGCTTTAGTCCTGCGCTGAAGGTGCTTGACGTTACAACGCCAACAGAAGCCGCTTTAACTGAACAGCCCCTTTCTGAATTGACCTTGCCTGAGCTGCTCTTTTTTGAAAACAAACAATATGAGTTTGAGTTTTTGTTTTTCAACGGGGTAAACACCACCACTCATTCACCTGCAATTATCCATCGTCTGCGTAGTGTTGAAGAAGGCTTTCATTACAAGCGAGGTTCTTTGCGGGGCAGCGTTAATTTTGGCAATGACATCGGCTGGTTTCGGTTAGGACTGCGTTACCAAATCGCGGGACGGGAAGTGACCCAATACCTGTCTTTTGAAGTGCAGCCAGTCAAGATGGTTATGGCCCATGACTTGGAAGGTATCCACAGCACAATTGATGCGTATTATCCGCTGTGGCGCTTTTCTTTTGTGCAAAAAACCGATCAGGAATTGGCAAATTCCAGAAAACCGCACGAGCGTTTTCCATTGTTGTGGTTGGCACATTTCCAACGCTTGCGGACAGATTTGGCAGCCGGCATTAAACGCATTTGTAACGCACCCCACACCCGCCTGTTACCCTATCAACATCATGTACGCGCAGAACGCCTGCGTGGACGCTTGTCTCCCAAACTGGAAGAACGTGTTACCGGACATTTGAACAAGGGTGAAACACGCCATCGCTATCAAATAACCGGGCAGCGGCTTTCGCTGGATACACCGGAAAACCGCTTTATAAAAATGGTGCTAACCCGATGCAGTCAGGATATTACCCGTTTTAAAAAACGTGCGGAACAGGACAGTTTATCTCCTGAGCGTGGACGACTTTCGGAGTCTTTTTTTGCCGAACTGGACGACTGGAAACGGCCTTTGGATCAGTTGTTAAACAGGCCGCTGTTTGCCGAAGTCGGTGCTTTTGACGGTCAGGCTTCTGAATCGTTGGTGTTACATCAACGTGACGGTTACGCAGGTGTATATCGCATTTGGCAGGAACTAAAACTGTATTTGGATTTATTCGGTCGCCATGCATCCATTTCCATGAAGTCAGTAGCCGAGCTGTATGAGGTGTGGTGCCTGCTGGAAATGCGGCGGCTATTGCTGGCGTTGGGCTTTACAGAAAAAACTCACCATCGCGCCTTGTTGAAGGACAACGGCTTGGAAAAAAACCTGATAGACGGTATCGGTGCGGCATTCCATTTGGAAAGAACCGATGGTATCAAGATACGTCTGGCCCATGAACCCGTTTTTCGTCGAACCAACGCCCCGTCATTTGGCAAAATCTATTCTTGGACGACAGTACAAAAACCCGATATTTTTTTGGAGGCAACCTTTCCCGACAAGGAACGGGTGCAATGGATTTTTGACGCAAAATATCGCATTGCCGATGACGGAAAAGGTACGGACTACGCACCGGATGATGCCATCAACCAGATGCATCGCTACCGCGATGCACTGATTTATATCAATCAAGCCAATGACGGTGAGCCGGAAAAAAGCCGCCCGATTTTGGGTGCTTTTGTGTTGTACCCTGGCTGGTTTGAGGAAGCCAATACCATAAACCCCTACCAAAATGCTATTGAAGGAGTCGGCATAGGCGGCTTTCCGTTATTGCCGGGACGAGACAATCAGTGGTTACGGGATTTTTTGGAAGCACGGTTTGGAAATCCTGCCAAAAAAACATATCTCATACCGGAACCGGATCAATATTTTGTAGAGGAGTCTGCCCGTATCGGAACCATGGGTATGCAACTTGCCCGATATTCCGATTTAACGTTGGCTGCGTCGTTGGGTGGTAAGCGTAACAAGAAATACCTGCAACGTTTTAGCGATGGAAAAGCCGAGTGGTATCACACGCCTTTGGTTACCACTGAAAAGAAATTCATCCCTCGACATGTCATCCGTGAAGTAAGGTACTGCGCCATTGCTATCCAAGATAACCAGTCGGGGAAAACCATCAAATATCTTTACGAAGTAAAATCTGTTCGATTAGTTAAGCGTTGCGACCTGAATATTAATCAGGCCGGAAAAGTGGACAGTGCCAACGAAACGGAATACTGGCTTTTTGAATTAGGCTATGCAAGACTTTTGTTACAAGCCTTGAGTATATCAGGGACAAGACCTTTCAGATTTCAACTGACCAATGCCAAGGAATTGCTGGTTGCCAAAAACTGGGATGATCTGCCGAAGCGTTATACAACGGTAATCTAACCAAGAATTAATGGATACATAATGGTTGACGTTGTCGATACCGCTACCCGAAGCCGGATTATGGCAGCTGTCAAGGGAAAGAATACCAAGCCGGAGAGGTTGGTTCGCAGCCTGTTGCATCGTCAGGGTTTTCGGTTCCGGTTGAATGTCCGTGAACTGCCCGGAAAACCCGATATTGTCTTGCCACGTTACCACGCTGTTATATTTGTAAACGGCTGTTTTTGGCATGGTCATGACTGTGCCCGCTTTAAATGGCCAAAAACCCGAACAGACTACTGGCGACATAAAATTGAAGGCAATCGCGCCAATGACCAAAAAGTGATACAGGCATTGCTTGCGACTGGATGGCGAGTGGGTAAGGTTTGGGAGTGCTCGCTAAGGGGGGCAGACAAGAACATTGAAACGGTGATCAATAAAATTAGCGAATGGTTGTATAGTGACCGGATATTTATGGAAATAAAGAGCTGAAAATTAATGAATCAAAGCAAAAAATTTTAAACGATTATTCTACACCCAAGTTTCACGCAGGTATTTGATATAGGTGCAATACTCGTTTTTGTGAAAGAAAATGGATTGGCGGTTGTTACCACGCCGCATAATGTGTTATGGCACATTCTGTCAGTTAAGCAGCAATTCAGAGCATCTCAAGCCACCCTAAAAAAACAATAGCTTACGATGTA
>JBAXTQ010000202.1:0-7071 GCA_037130115.1 Methylococcaceae bacterium | reverse complement strand
TGCAGGATAGGGTCAGACAATTCAAGATTGCTGAAGCGGGTTTGAGTTAAATGGGTAGTATTCATAGAGCCATAGCATAACGTAAAAATCAAATTGGTTGAAATTGATTGACTAGAAGGGCTATCCCTCATATAGTTTTAACTTTTAATATTTGGAGAAATAGTGTGAGCGATTCAGTCCTTCATGTAAGCGATGGTGAATTTAACGAAATGGTCATTAAAGCTAACGGTCCCGTACTGGTTGATTATTGGGCTGAATGGTGCGGACCTTGCAAAATGATTGCACCGGTTCTGGATGCTATTGCCGAAGAGTATGCCGGTAAATTGACGGTTGTTAAAATAAATATAGATGAAAACCCACAGACACCCCAACACTACGGTGTGCGCGGTATTCCAACACTGATGCTGTTTAAGAATGGCGACGTGGAAGCTACCAAAGTCGGCGCTTTGACAAAATCAGAGCTTGCCAAGTTTATTGATAGCAACATTTAAACATGCCCCCTTATTCAGATCTGTCACAAAAGTTGGACGGATCTGAATACTTCAGCTATACTTGCCCTGTGCGATAGCTTCGTGCGCTCAATCATATCGTCCGATAAATTACCCCTGAATTTTAAATCCTATCCCGGTCGTTACGGTTTATACCCTAACTACATTTCTTCGAGTTACCTTTTTTATGAATCTTACCGAGTTAAAACTAAAACAAATAAGTGAAGTTATTGAAATCGCCGAGTCCCTTGGGCTTGAAAATGTTGCCCGATCGCGTAAGCAGGATTTGATTTTTGCGATCCTGAAAAAACAGGCGAAGGCCGGAGATGATATTTCCGGAGATGGTGTTCTGGAAATTTTGCAGGATGGTTTTGGTTTTTTACGAACGCCGGGCTGCTCGTATTTGGCAGGTCCGGACGATATTTATGTATCCCCCAGTCAAATCAGACGATTCTCATTAAAAACAGGCGATACCATAAGCGGAAAGATCAGGCCGCCAAAAGATAACGAACGTTATTTTGCCATGCTCAAAGTTGATCAAATCAATTTTGAACCGCCCGAAAATACCAAAAATAAAATCACCTTCTCAAACCTCACGCCCCTATTCGCCAAGCAACGGTTTGTGCTTGAGCAAGGCAACGGTACCAGTGAAGATTTAACCGGACGGATAATCGATTTAATCGCTCCCATCGGTAAAGGCCAGCGTGGCTTAATTGTGTCACCGCCAAAAGCCGGTAAGACCATGATCTTGCAAAGTCTGGCACAGGCCATCGCCGAACAAAATCCGGAATGCTATCTGATTGTATTATTAATCGATGAGCGTCCTGAAGAAGTCACGGAAATGGAGCGTTGTGTTCGCGGCGAAGTTATCTCCAGTACCTTTGATGAACCGGCAACCCGTCACGTACAGGTTGCAGAAATGGTTATCGAAAAAGCGCGGCGTTTGGTTGAGCATAAACACGATGTAGTTATTTTGTTAGACTCGATTACCCGATTAGCCAGAGCTTATAACACCGTCGTGCCTTCTTCCGGCAAGATATTAACCGGTGGTGTCGACGCCAACGCTCTGGAAAAACCAAAACGCTTTTTTGGTGCGGCAAGAAATATCGAAGAAGGTGGCAGTTTAACCATTATAGCCACTGCATTGGTCGATACCGGTTCAAGAATGGATGAAGTTATCTATGAAGAATTTAAAGGTACCGGCAACATGGAATTGCATCTGGATCGAAAAATTGCTGAAAAAAGAATTTATCCGGCAATAAACATTAATCGTTCCGGAACGCGTCGCGAAGAATATTTGGTTGATCCAGACACCCTGCAAAAAACATGGATTTTGCGCAAAATTCTGCAACCAATGGATGAAACCGCTGCTTCAGAATTTTTGCTGGGCAAGCTTAAAGACTTTAATACCAACGCTGAATTTTTTGATTCAATGAAGCGTTAAAAGCTGCAACAGTAATTTCGCGTTATGCTTTAAAATTATGTTTACCGATGGCGGTCGGGGATTTATAACCCGGATCGAAACGTTCGAAGAGTTTAACCGCTTGCAAAATGTGAGTGACGGGCTTGAAAGCGCTGTCAGGCTTTAGGTATTAAAACACACTTATTGTCACATTTTTAAACGCAAATGTGACGTGACTTTTATCGTTCAAAACATTAAAAAAATCGATATATGGCTGATACTACATTGTTGATACATGCAATAATTCTCGGCCTCGTCGAGGGCTTGACCGAATTTCTTCCGGTCTCGTCTACGGGTCATTTAATTCTGGTCGGACAATTGCTCGGCTTTAACGACGACAAAGGTAAAGTGTTTGAAATTGCGATTCAGTTCGCCGCGATACTGGCAGTGGTTTGGGAATATCGCGCACGATTGGCTCATACCGTGGGCAGCCTTACGTCTGAGCCGCTGTCCCAGCGTTTGGCAGTAAACCTGATGGTTGCGTTTATGCCGGCGGCCGTATTGGGATTTTTGTTTTTAAAACAAATTAAATATTATCTGTTTAACCCCATTGTGGTTGCGTCAGCGTTTATAATCGGCGGTTTTTTGATTTTGTGGGCAGAGCGTCGTGAGCATGTTGTTCATGCTGAATCGGTCGATGACATGACCTGGAAGGATGCTTTAAAAGTCGGTTTTGCGCAAGCGTTGGCAATGATTCCCGGTACTTCACGTTCAGGCGCAACCATTATCGGCGGACTGTTTTTTGGCCTGTCGCGCCGTGCAGCCACCGAGTTTTCTTTCTTCCTCGCCATTCCCACCATGTTTGCCGCAACCTTGTATGATGTTTACAAGAACCGCGATTTGTTCAGTGTTGATGATATTGCCTTGTTTGCCGTTGGCGGCACCGTCTCGTTTTTTAGTGCATTTTTTGCCGTACGCGGATTGATACGTTTTATTAGCCGACACGATTTTACCGTGTTTGCCTGGTATCGCATCGCTTTCGGTATTATCGTACTGGTTTCCGCCCAAATGGGTTGGGTAGATTGGGGTAATCACTAAAAACCCACGCTCCCAAATTGTCGTTTAATCTTTTATTCAGTACGAAGATACGATTAAAAAATGTCATGTTTTTGTACTGATAGTCGCGTCGGGTTAGCGAAAGCGTAACCTCATAGACATCAAGTTAAGACATTTCACCACGAAGAACACGAAGATTTTGCTTTGGTTCTTCTTCGTGAACTTCGTGTCTTCGTGGTGAATTAAGATCTTTAAGTATCTGTGTCGGGTTACGGCTAGTGCCTAACCCGACCAAATATTATTTGTGTTAACTCGCGCAGGCTTAAATCATGAGTAAAATATCGACAGTTCATATCGGCAGGCATGAGATTGGCCGATTTCGATTTCTTTTATGGTCACTGATGATGATGATTGGTGTGCGCCCACTATTAAATGAGTGGATTGGCGCACGTGTCTGGGCGAACGTAAGTACGGATTTATTCTTTGGCTGTGCCTTGATGTCGGGTCTTCATGCGCTGACTGGACAACCCAGGCAACTGCGATTTTCCTTGCTACTCGTTAGTACCATCATAATTTTCAGCCTACTCCATTACCCGTTGCCAATTCCATCTGTGGATAAAATTAAACTGGGGCTGGGCGCAATTTTTCTTGTTCACATGTTAATCATGATCTGGACGCATATCGAAATGGAAAATGAAGTCACCATAGACTTGATCATGGCGGCGGCGTGCGCTTATATCCTGCTCGGAATGATATGGGCTTATGGCTATTTTTTTCTGGAAAGCTTCCATCCAGGTTCTTTCAATATCGTTGAAAATTCGACTGATGATCTGGTGGATTTTAACTATTACAGTTTCGTAACCCTAACCACGGTAGGTTACGGAGATATTCTTGCCATGACCCGAGCTGCCAGGGCACTCTCTATTTTCGAAGCTATTACCGGCCAGCTTTATTTGGCGATAATGATTAGCCGACTGGTGGGTATGCACGCATCGCAGGCCGGTATTGGCAAAGGCAAGTAGTCGGCAAAAAGGTCGATAGGCGGCTTACTTTCCTATACGAAATTTTGGCCATAAAAAAAGCCCTTGCCAAGGCAAGGGCTTTTTATTATTCGCTCCTCAATTCTCTATGTGATTAAAGAGGAGTCAGGCATCTAAAGTGCCTGTTTAAACTAAACTTTTAACAGTTCTTTAGTTTTGGCAATGATACCGGCTGGATCAATACCTTGATGCGGGAATTGTTCCCACAGACCGCCGCAACCTTCTTTATAAGTGGCAAGATGCGCGTATTTTGGCGTCAGGCCACGTTCCAGCAACCATGAACCAAAACGACTACCCAAACCAGACTTGCGGTTGAAGGATTCAACAACCAATACCATCGGTGAATTACCAATTTTGGTCATCATGTCTTCATCGATAACATTCAGAGTGGCTTTGTTGATCAAGCCAACATCAATACCTTCCAGTTTCAGACGTTCTACGGCATCCAGTGCACGGTACAAGGATTCACCGAAGCTGACAATATAACCATGAGTTCCTTCACGAATCACTTCATCTTTGCCGGAGACAAATTTATAGTCACCACCAAAGTAGTCTTCGCCGTCAGTATTTAAAATAGTCGGTACTTTAGAACGGGTTGAGAAAACAAAACGCAAGCCGGGGTTAAAGAAAATAGTTTCCAGACAAGCTTTCATTTGCAGCGGATCAGCCGGAAAGTAAAGGTTGGTCGCATAACCGTCACTCAAACCATTGTCGGCGAACATATTGTTCAGACCAAAATGGCAAGTGTTGTCGGCCATGTCGTCGATACCGGCATGAGAGAAATGACTCAGTACGTTGGAATTGTTCAAACGCGCCATGGTGATTTCAGACAGCAGCATTTCCAGGAACGCACTAAACGTACCAAAAATACCTTGTCTTCCCGCTTCCATACCGAAGCCTGCCGCTGCTGAAAAGTTGCCGCGTTCCATGATACCGGAAGAAATAAAAGTTTCCGGGAAAGCCGCATGAATTTTGAACAGGCCACAAGAACCTTCAAGATCGCTGTCGACAACGCGAATTGTTTCAATACGTTCGGCTTCGCTCAGGCGACCCATAATTTCAACGGCTGCATCACCGAAAACGTTACGGTTGGCATCCCAACGATCGCTGGAACCCAAGAATACGGCATCATTTTTAGGTGCCTTAATTTCTTTCAGGTGATCTGCCGCTGCTTGTTGGCCGCGAGATTCCAGATATTCAACGGCTACTTTTACAGAAATAACGTCATGGCCGTGAGTTGAACCTTCCAAACCAACAATACCGGGACACATTGGGCGATGATTGATAACAGCAACCGGGCCATTAGTGTTGACGGCGATACAGATACGTTTATACAAATCATCCAGATCTTCGCCGTCGCCTTCCAATACGGTAACGCCTTGGCCTGCCAACGTTTTAGCCGTTGTACAACCGGGTAAATAATGTGATGGATGACCGGCAATAGTGACGTTGTTATCATCGATAATCAACTTGACATTCAGTTGTTGAGCCACGGCCAGACGTGCAGCTTCCGCGTCGTTACCTTCTTGTTGTGAGCCGTCAGAACCCAGGCAAAATAGTGTTTTGGTTGGATTGGCAATCGCTACGCCATTGACGTAGGGCCACATGTGTCCCAAACGTCCAGAGCTAAATTTTACGCCGGGAGTAAAGCCCAGTTCAGGATGGCCCGGTAAATGAGAGTGAGCTGCGCGGTATTCCATCAGGCGTTCAGCAGGCAGATCGCCGTTTAGCGTTGACATCAGATACTGAGTCGCTACACGGTGTCCGGCTTCATCAAAAAAGATCGGTACGAAGGCATCTTCTGAACCACGAAACAATGCGTCCATAATCATGACTTCCGGCACTGTATCGTAAGGACCGCCGGTATGACCGCCAACGCCTCTGGCAGCACCGGTAGCGGTAAAGAAAACAATGGCATCACGACAAAGCTGAATGTTGGCTTTAAGACTGTCTCTTTGCTCGGTAGTCAGTGTATCAATGCTTGGATCAAGGGTAATGCGCTGATAAGCGCCAAGATCTATTGGAAATTTAGACATGGTTTTACTTCTCGTGGTTAAGGGTTAATAAATCTAAGGGTATTATACCTGTCATTAAATATAACTGAAAAAGAGGATTGCCAATATTTACCTTTCAGCCCTTTTTCCGGTTATATTCATTACCGGTTTTAGTGTGGGTGCGTTCTTGTTTAACTGCCTCATAGACATCAAATTAAGACATTTCACCACGAAGACACGAAGAAAACGAAGATTTTTCTTTGGTTTTTCTTCGTGAACTTCGTGTCTTCTTGGTCTGTAATATCTTTAAGTTGATGCGTATGGCGTTCTTGTTTAAATGCTCGACTACCGCTTCTAATTCTCTTTTTCTCTGCGAAAGGGAGAGTCATTTAAAAAGCTTAAGTTGTTATCCGTTAAGTATAGTCAGGTATTTTTATTACTTATTTTGACCAGTCGTGCAGATTACACTTTGTCGTTTACAGTCGGCAAGATATTTTAATGATGTTTGATGACAATAAGATTAAAGACTGGATAATCAGGAAAAAATTGTGGTTTTAAGGTGTAATACTTGATCCTCACGGAAATGGCGTCCAAGCCATTTAAACGATTACTTTCGTAATTATTCAGTCCCCCTCTTTAACAAAGAGGGGTTAGGGGAGATTTTATTAGATAAATCCCCCTCAATCCCCCTTTTTCAAAGGGGGAGGTGAATAATTACTTACTTTCAGCTCCTGTTCAGTAAACAACGCTTATTTTAGGCAGCAATTACAGAAATTATTGCTGCGTATCCGTCAGCAAAAACAGGAAGGTACACGATGATTAATCAAAATTTAGACGCACCCGGTAATATTGTTGCCTGTATGAATCAGGCTTTTGCTAAGGGTGTTTTTTATGGACTGGAATATGTCCTTGACGAGTTGGTTACTGAAAAACCGCTACCAGCCAATGAAAATACGGTAGATTGGTTTGGCGCTACCGATTATTTTGCGTAACTATTTTTGATAAACAACCGGACAACCGGAATGCCTGATTCACAGTAATTATTCAGTCCCCCTCTTTAACAAAGAGGGGTTAGGGGAGATTTTATTAGA
>JBAXTQ010000201.1:0-7076 GCA_037130115.1 Methylococcaceae bacterium | reverse complement strand
GAATTGCGCAATCAATTTGACATATTTGAGAAAATCTTTGTTTTCATCTGCGATACGATTGCAAGTTCCCCAATCAACTTCGTGTCGCTCACGTGCGGGAATTTCAATAGTGGTGTTATCCGCAGAATTGGTTGGGTCTAGTAGAATCACTCCAATACCATGTAACTCATTAAGCAGGCGTAATTCCGTCATAGCATCGGCATTTATTTTGACTGCGACAAGGTAGCCATAATTGGCCCAAGTGGAATTTGATACTGCCTGAAAATAGTATTCGCGAACTTTGCTGCGGGGAATATCAATCTTTACCTCAAATGACCATAGCTTTGCCTGTTTAGCGCCAGCTTTGGCCGTCAAATTTTTCATTTCATAGTCCCAGCCAGAAGCTAAGTCTTCGAGTCCAACCATATCTGGATGAAGCCATTTATTACCATCTTTTCCATATGAATTCGATGATTTTTTCTCATCGATTCGTTTGGGATAAATTTTGCGATGCCTGGAGATCAGGAATTTTGCCAACAGGGGATACAAGTCATGTTCGCTTAGCACCGGAGTCCCTGTTTCAGACGTAGTAATAGTGATCACAGAATCACTGGGATCTTCAATCTTCCACCAATATTTTCTTGGGTTTTCTTCAGACGATCTTAGTTGTGGGTATTTCTGAATCCATTTTGGTGTAGCGCCTGAAGTAATTTCAGCTGCAAGTTGAATTTCAGTCTTATGATCAAACCTCGGTTTAAAAACTACCTTAAGCTCTTTCGCAAGTTCTCTTGGTTTAAACTCCTCACCGGGCTTTGATTTAAGAAACTGAATGACAGCCTCTCTTAGTGTAATTGTTTCTTGGACTGCCATATTATTCGACTTTGTTAATGATTCAAAATCCAACTCTACGGTTTTCATAGAGTCGGAACAAGGTTGCTCTGTGATTATCGCAGAAAGCTACGACAATCCATAATCCCGTATGTTAGGCATATTGTAGATTGGTGCTGACGGAAGGAAGCCCAATAATTAGTAGCATAAAATGTTGGGGTTCTTACCTCACAGCCAACCTACACAACAGAATGAATCATATCTTGCAAAACTACATTACCGTCCTAATCAATAACTTTCTGGATGATATATAATCGTCTTAAGAATCTAAACAAAAACGTTTGGTTAGCCAATAATCAGAAGGTTACAATAGTGCCTAAACGTATTTTCACAATTGAAGAATAAACTTCAAACCCAGCAAACGGAATCATCGTATGAAAATAATTTCCTGGAATGTCAACGGCATTCGTGCGGTACAAGGCAAAGGCTTTGCTGAAACGCTGGCGTTGCTTGATGCCGACTGTATTTTGTTGCAGGAAACCAAGGCGCAAAGCGATCAGATTGACAAGGCGCTGGAGGGCATAGACGGTTACCATATTTATTCCAACTGCGCCGAACGCAAGGGTTATTCCGGTGTTACGTTGTTATCCCGGCAAGCGCCACTGCAAATTATCCATGATATGGGGGTTGCCGAGCATGACCGGGAAGGGCGGGTGCTGGTTGCGGAGTTTGAACATTTTTTTCTGCTCAATGTGTATGTGCCCAATTCTGGCGAGTCATTGGCAAGGCTGGATTACCGGCAAGACTGGGATCTGGAATTTTTGGCCTATTTGCAGCAATTGCAAAGTAAAAAACCGCTCATTGCTTGCGGGGACTTTAATGTTGCGCACCAGGAAATCGATATTGCCCGTCCAAAGCCGAATTACAATAAATCGTCCGGTTATACGCAGGTCGAAATTGATGGTTTCAGCCGTTTTCTTGAGGCCGGATTGGTCGATACCTTTCGGTATTTTCATCCGGATACGGTTGCTTATAGTTGGTGGAGTTATCGCGCCGGTGCCAAGGCAAGAAATGTCGGTTGGCGGATTGATTACATGTTGACCAGTAAAACGTTGGTCGATAACGTTAAAGAAGCTTTTATTCTGCCGGACATTACCGGATCGGATCATTGTCCGGTGGGTATCGAAATTGATCTTGGATGAAAATTGATTGCCGGAAACGGCGTATAGTCTTTCAGAAATTAAACGTCTACTACGCGACAATTTAACTCACACGGATAACATCCCTCAAAGGGATTGTATCCAATGTCATTAAGTTAAGCGCAAGTTGTTTAAAAAACGGGAGTGCAATCGCTTTAGCTATTGCCTGCACAACAGCTAAAGCGGTTTTACTCCAGTTGTATGCTTAACTTAATGACATTGGGATGGTATCCGTTCGCATTGCAATTATTTATATGAAAATCTATAGCAACGGGGTAATAATTTTCATGATTTCTTCTTTAGAAAATTCACCGGGTTGCTGGTGTATGATCTGTCCTTGTTGGTTAACAATAACGGTAAAGGGGACGGCATCAACAATGTTGCCCAGTTGATGAGCTAGGGCAATGCCGGTAACGTCGCCGATTAAGATGGGGTAATTGACTTTGGTTGAGGCGAGGTATTTTTCAACCGGCTCTTGGTCATCTATCGCGATGCC
Source organism: Methylococcaceae bacterium (assembly GCA_037130115.1). Classification (GTDB taxonomy): domain Bacteria; phylum Pseudomonadota; class Gammaproteobacteria; order Methylococcales; family Methylomonadaceae; genus Methylobacter_C. Next base: position 4,574 of record JBAXTQ010000201.1, on the reverse strand, counting down.
GATAAATTGCAGGCCTTTATCGGCGTATTGTTCTTGCAGGGCAACAAATTCGGGCATTTCTTTAAGGCAGGGCGGGCACCAGGTTGCCCAGAAATTAATGACCCGTATTTTTCCCTGCCACTCTGAAATAGCGTGTTGATTACCGGCTACATCGGGTAAGGAAAAATCAGGTAAGAGCGTTGGCTTGGTTGCTTCGGCTGGTGATAAAAAGCCCCGCGCCATAATGCCGCCACCCAAAGCAAGCAGCGCGGCAATAAGGATCATTCCTGATATTTTCATGATTTTACTCGTTGTAAAGTGTTAATAAAAGTTTCGGTATTTTGATAGCCGATCACCCGGTGAGCCGTTTTTTCGAGTTGGTTTGCGCCAAAAAATAAAATGGCAGGCGGCCCGATAAGGTTAAATTTTGCCAATAAGGCTTTGTCGTCATCAGAATCTTGAGTGACATCGACCTGCAACAACACAAAACCGGCAAGTGCTTGTTTCACTTTGGGATCTGTAAAGGTATAGGCTTCCATTTCTTTACACGAGATGCACCAGTCGGCATAAAAATCCAGCATCACCGGTTGATGATTGGCGCTGGCTTGCTGAATTTTGGCTTCCAAAGCGGCTAAAGAAGCGACCCGTTCAAAAACAAGTCCCTGTTCAGTCGCTTGCGCGGTGCTTACGCCGATGCCTTGCAGCGGTTTTAACGGGTTGTTGTTACCCATGCTAAAACCTGCCAATAATAACAGGCCGTAGGCGAGCATCATTAAACCCAAACCTTTCCACAGCTTGCGCCAGCCGGAACTGTTGTCAGGCAATGGATCAATGGCACTGAGATAAATGGCCGGAAGAATCAGCAGCATCGCCCACAATAGAATCGTGACCGAGGGCGGTAAAATACGGCTGAGCATCCAGACGGCAACGCCCAGCATAATAACCCCGAAAACAGCTTTGGTTGAATACAGCCAAGTGCCTGCTTTGGGCAGTAATTTGCCGGCAGAAGCGCCCAACAACAACAACGGAAATCCCATACCCATGCCCATGGCAAATAAGGCGCTGCCTCCCAAGACTGCATTGCCGCTTTGACCTATAAAAATCAGTGCGCCTGCCAGTGGTGCGGCGACACAGGGGCCGACAATCAACGAGGATAAGGCACCCATGATGGCAGCACCCCAGAGTGAGCCGTCACGGTGTTTTTCGCTGGAGTTATGCAGTTTGGTTTTTAGTGAGTTGGGGAGTTCCAGTTCATAAAAGCCAAACATGGATAAGGACAGGAGCACAAAAACGGCGCTAAACAATCCAACAATCCAGGGTTGCTGAAAAGTGGTTTGCAAATTGCTGCCGAATAATGCGGCCAGTACGCCAAACACCGTGTAGGTAAAAGCGGAAGCGACTACATAACTTAAGGACAGAAAAAATGCCCTGGCGGTGGTAATGCGGTTGCCATGACCGACGATGATACCCGATAAAATCGGAATCATCGGAAAAATACAGGGCGTCATTGATAATAACAATCCAAAACCAAAAAAGGTAAGCAAGGTCATTGCCAGGCTGTCATGCTTTAAGGATTGCACAATCTGATCTTGTTCGGAGAGAACAGGTGCTGATTGAGCTTCGGTTATCTGCGTTAGGTTTTGGGCGGCAGGGAGTTCCAGGTCGATTTTTTTGGTCATCGGTGGATAACACACACCACGATCGGCACAGCCCTGAAAATTGGCTCGTAACGTAATCGATTGCGCTAAGTTGTTGCTGCGAATAAGGGGCAGATCAAAGCCCAATTCGTTGTGGAAAGTCTCAACTTGACCAAATGCCTCATCGTGCTTGGGTTCACCTCGGGGAATGGTGTAATTTCCCAAGGAGTTGCCGGTGGCGTTGGTTAATTCAAACTGTATTTTTTCACGATAAAGATAATAGCCTTTGGCGATTTCCCAGTTAACGTGCAACGTGTTGGCATCTTTGACCGTCGCAAAAAACTGGAAAGCCTGTTCGGCAGGTAACAATTCAGCCGTCGTTGAATTGAAATTTAATCCCGGCAGCTTTTTAACCAGAAGCTCAAGCGGATTGGCGTTGGTAACCGGTGCCGCCACTGGCAGCGTAAGATCGAATATTTTTTTCTGTGGCGGATAACAGATGCCTCTATCGGCGCAGCCCTGATACTGCACTAATAGTTTTATGGCCGTGGCCGGGGTTGTAGAGACTAAAGAGACCGGTATTTTTAGGCGGTTTCGGTAAATGACCACATCGCCAAAATTTTCATCGTGTTTGGTTTCACCCTCCGGAAAAACCGGCGTTACGGTAGGGATTGGGTCGGTTTTGGAGATAAACTGCATTTTATTGCGATAAAGGTAATAACCTTCGGCAATCTCCCAAGAAATTTCAAGCTGATCGGACGACAGGGCTTTGGCAGAAATTTTAAATGCCTGGTCGGGCGGCAAGAGCGCTTCGTCGGCCAATAGAGCAGGCGACTGCGTAAGCAAAGCAATAAAACAGAGAAAAATTAGTTGTAAGAATGGCATGAATCAATCCAATGCAGGTATTCAGGTAAGCCGTTTTCAATAGGGACGGCAATTATTTCAGGAAGTTGGTAAGGATGGTGCTTTTTTATGCTGGTTTCAATGGCTTGATAGCTGTTTTTAGGGGCTTTAATCAGTAATAAATGTTCCTCTGCGGATTCTAATTGTTCTTGCCAACGATAGACTGAGGTAATGCCCGGTAAAATGTTGACACACGCCGCCAACTTGTCGATGACCAGTAAGCGGGCAATTTTTTCTGCGGTGTCTTTATCAGGACAAGTGCAAAGAATTATTTGATACGGAGTCGGCATTTTTGGGGACAGTAATAAGCAAGTGTGGATATTATCCTGAAAATTAACCTATTGTTATTAATAATCAGTAGGTTGTGTGTTTTATTAATTGCATTGTACTTAATTTTATGCTTAAAACAAGATTGTTATTCGCATCAATGCCTCCAGTATCGCCTCCAAGTGTATCAAATTCATGATATTTTAGGTCAATGTGTACGATTATACATCCTTCCTTGTCTGTTCCTGCTTCTTCGTCAAATATTAAACATAACCGATTGTTTTTAAAACACAATAGGTTTTTAAAAAATACCTGCCCTACTGCTGTTATAAGCCTTCATGACACGATCACCCGAAAATATTTCTTTTAAGATAACTCGCAATAAATAACATCCGCCAAGTTTCGTAATACTACTGTTTAGCTTAGTAGGGTGCGCATCACGCACCACAACCATGCCAGAGAAAGAACTCTAATTACGCTACAGGTAGAAAAAAACAATAGATTGTGGTGCAAATAAAACAGTTTAGTGGATGCGGTTTTAGGTGCGCGATGCGCACCCTACCACTAGATACCCGGCAACATAACAGCCAATAGATGTAGGCCGGAATAAGGCTTTTCAAGCGTAAGCGAGAGCAAGCGTTTCCGGCATGCCGAATCAAGTCCATTATCAAAGCAGTATGGCCACTCGCAATAAATAAGCCCCCATTTTAGTGTCTCCACACGCTTAACTTAATGGCAGTGACGTACCTGACACCTTGTCAGTTTGGAATACAAACCTAGGTTTGTACTCCGGTTTTTAGGTAACTTAGGCTACCAAGACGGGACAGTTTGAAGTTAAGCCGTTCGTGGCGAGCAAAGTAAGCCTCCTTATCGGGGCAAGGCGTTAGCAAGAAACAGTCGCTGTTTGAAGCGATTTCTTGCTTTTTATATCCTTGCAAGTCATTGATTTTTAAATACACTAAAAAGCTGTTTCTTGAGAACCCTTCGTCCTCGCTCAGGAGAGCCTTGTCGAACCATGAACGACTTAACCGCTCACCCTTCGACAGGCTCAGGACGAACGGTTAAGTCTCGACTATGTCCCGCGTTAAGTTGGTAGCCGCCCTTTTTAACCAAGCCTGGGTCGATACGGTATTTAATCCCGCTGGTTTGATGCTGCCCCACAAAGCAATTGGCTACCGCTTCTACGGCGTTGGTTTGATACGCTTGTTTCTTAAATTTGAGTTTCATGATGTTATGCTAACTAATTTCTCGATACCATTGAGTAATACATTAAAACTATGCGACCGATTTGACCCATCTGACCCATCTGTTTTTAGATGAAGTCCAATTGCACGCGAACCGGATACTTTTTGATATTTTCGCTGCGTAAGTTTTTGTAATTCTTGAGCCGCGTTAGAAAGTACATCCGAAGTACGATACTTTTTTTCCTGCTGTTTTTTGGCTAGATTTGAAATGCCTAGTCCCTGCTCAACGGCATTAAGATCGCCTAAATAAAAACTCTCCAATTCAGTGCAGGCAATTCTAACTAAAGTAAATTCTTGTTTGCCACTGGCCTTTACTTTTTCGATTAACTGACGTTTTATAACTGAACAATCGCCACCATCCTTATCACGCATCACTAAAAACGCTGAATTTGGCTGTTGCCAGCCTTTTAATTTACGCTCTAATTGCTTTTCTAAATCTTGTTTACCTTCAAAGACAATAAATTTTACAACAATACCTTCAGGTAATATTTTTTAGGACTTACGCATTGACAGAGACAATATAATATGCTTAGTATATTTCAGT
>JBAXTQ010000200.1:0-7105 GCA_037130115.1 Methylococcaceae bacterium | reverse complement strand
ACTGAAATATACTAAGCATATTATATTGTCTCTGTCAATGCGTAAGTCCTAAAAACGTGCATTATATACGAAATTAGCGGTTAAAAGATTAGGAAGTATCAGTTCTGACAATTCTCAAGCGCAGAAATTATTTATCTAATAAAATCTCCCCTAACCCCTCTTTGTCAAAGAGGGGGGACTCAATATTTACCATTCAGCCTGTAGAGGCCATCACCGGTGCCGATGCAAACAGCAAACACAGTGCCAGTAATGTTTCCCAAGCGTCACCGGATTCTTGGCCTTTGATTTGCCTGTCCGCTTTTGCACTTAACACCAGTATGTTATTTAAATCACTATCACTGAGCCTGCTTAGAGCGTTGCTAATCCGTTGTTTACGTTTATCCCATATTTGATTGTTTTTGAAGACGACTTCTCTGTTTTGACCTTGAGAGATCGCCAACTTCATCTTGATTAGCACTCTTGCTTCGCGTGTTAACGCCCACAACACAATCGGCGTAGCCACACCTTCTGAGCGCAAACCTGACAACACCTTGAAGATACGGCCTACGCTGGCCGCCAATACGCTATCCATCAGCTTAAATACATCGTATCGCGAGCTATCGGCAACCGCCTCGGAAATTTGCTCTCTACTGAGGTTTGCCGCGCCGTAAAGCACGTAAAGCTTTTCTATTTCCTGAGCGGCAGCCAACAGATTGCCTTCAATTCTGGAGGCTAATATCCGTAAACCCTCCGTTTCTATGTGTAATCCTCGCAGCTCTGCTCTTTGTTGTAACCAGTGAATTAAGTCGCTCCCTTCCAGTGGCCAAACCTGAATCACCACACCTTTTTTGTCCAAGGCTTCCAGCCATTTGGTTTTTAAGGCACTACCGGCTATTTTTCCCGCCGTAACCAACAATATTGTATCTTCCGGCAGGCGTTCGCAATAAGCAATTAAGGCTTTAGAGCCCTCTATTCCGGGTGTTCCTGATGGCAATCGTAAATCAATGATTTTTTTATCCGCAAAAAGGGAATACGAATCCGCAGTGAAGGCTAACTGATTCCATTCAAATCCTGTTTCTGCCGAGAGAATCTCACGATTTGCAAAACCCGCTTTTTTTGCAGCTTTTCTAATGGCATCGGCTATTTCGCCTAACTGCAATGGCTCATCGCCCGAGATAAAGTACACCGGCGCCAAGCTTTTTTTAAGCGCTACACCTAACTGCTCAGGCTTGATACGCATGTTATTTGGGACTCGCAGCCAAAGCAACTCTGGCACGACTAACAATAGAACGCACCGCTTGTTGATACATTTCGTTAAGTATCACGGCCTCTTCGTTACCTTTTGCGATAACCGCCACTTGATCATTGTAATATTCCCGTTTAATCGCTATAGATTGACGTGGCATTAACACCTTGTTTTTGGAGTCAACCAATTCATAATCAAAACGATACTCCAATTCAAAATCGTTCGCCGTGCCCGTAGAGCTCAGTGACAAAATCCGACGTTGATTATCTTCGTCAAATATTCTGACAATGATACCGGCCGTTTCAGGTGAACTTGCAATGGCTACGGACGATATTTTCATGGCACTATTAAACTGCTCTTGCAGTTGTCCTGACCCACCCTCCAAATAAACATTTTTCAAACCGGCCGGCAGTTCCAAAGCCCCGCGCAAGTGATAGCCGCAAGCGCTTAACAACAACGCCATGCCCAAGATAACTGATTTTATTAGCACACACCACTCCATTAAAGCAGTCAATTATAAGGGCGACTAAAATCGCCCATACGTATAAACCTAAAACAATAACACCTATAAACCTAAAACAAGAACACCTATAAACCTAAAACAAGAACACCACGAAGACACGAAGAACACGAAGAAAATCCAAGATAAAAACTACGTGTCTTCGTGGTGAAATGTCTTAATTTGATGTCTATGAGGCCGGGATTACAAAACCCCATACACATCATCTTAAAGATATTACAGACCACGAAGACACGAAGTTCACGAAGAAAAACCAAAGCAAAATCTTCGTGTTCTTCGTGTCTTCGTGGTGAAATGTCTTAACTTGATATCTATGAGAGACTTATTTATTGTAAGTTGCCTAAAAGCCGGAGTACAAACCTAGGTTTGTATTCCAAACTGGCAAGGTGTCAACCACGTCACTACCATTAACACACTTCGATTTGTCAGGTTACGCTGTCGCTAACCCGACCTACACGACTTCCCATACACATCATCTTAAAGATATTACAGACCACGAAGACACGAAGTTCACGAAGAAAAACCAAAGCAAAATCTTCGTGTTCTTCGTGTCTTCGTGGTAAATGTCTTAACTTGATGCCTTGGGGTTACGCTGTCGCTAACCGGTAAAAAAACCTCAAGCCCCCATTAAACCACGATATTAACGAGTTTTTTAGGCACCACTATCACTTTTCTGACGGGTTTGCCGTCAATAAAGCGCAGGGCATGTTCATCATTCAAAGCCAATGCTTGCACTTCTTCTGAGGTTGCAGTGACCGATACCGATATTTTACTGCGTAATTTACCGTTAACCTGTATCACCATCTCTATTGAATCCTGCTCTAAAGCCGCCTTATCCACTTCAGGCCAAGAGGCACTGACTACCGCTTGCTGATGCCCCAAGTCCAACCATAGTTGATGGCAAATATGCGGCACTATCGGTGCCAGCATCAGGACAATCGCTTCCAAAGCTTCCTGACGTATGGCTTTGCCGTTATCAGAAACATCGGTAAATTTAACCAGGGTATTGACCAGCTCCATATTGGCGGCAATCGCGGTATTAAAAATAGTACGCACGCCCATGTCATGACTGACTTTTTGGATGGTTTGATGCACAAAACGGCGAACGGTTTGCTGTTCTTCCGTTAATGACGCTTTATCAAGCGCTTGCAGGGAACCACCAGCCTCACTATGCAAATAAGCCTGCTTCCAGAGTCTTTTCAAAAACCGATACGCGCCTTCAACACCACTGTCAGACCATTCCAACGATTGCTCCGGCGGTGCGGCAAACATGATAAACAAGCGCACGGTATCCGCGCCGTATTGATCAATCAAGCCTTGCGGATCAACCGTATTACCTTTTGACTTGGACATTTTAGTGCCGTCTTTAAGCACCATACCTTGCGTCAACAACTTCTTAAAGGGCTCATCACAGACCAGCAAGCCTTCATCACGCAATAACTTGGTAAAAAACCGCGCGTATAACAAGTGCAAAATCGCATGTTCAATACCGCCGATATAGTAATCTACCGGCAACCAGTATTTGGCACTGTCATCCAGCATGGCATCTGCTTTGCTGCTGGCGAACCTTGCAAAATACCAGGAGGACTCCATAAAGGTATCAAAGGTATCCGTTTCGCGACGCGCTGCTTTACCACAAGACGGACAAGCAACGTGTGAAAAAGTCGGATGCGCCACCAAGGGCGATTGTGAACCGTCAAGCACCACATCACGCGGCAATTGCACCGGCAAATCCTGCTCCGGCACGGGCACCGTACCGCAATCATCACAATAAATAACCGGAATCGGAGCGCCCCAGTAGCGTTGACGGGAAACGCCCCAATCACGGAGACGGAAATTGGTTTTCCGTTCGCCTTTTTGGTATTTTTCCAATGCTTCAGAGATAGCCACAAAAGCCAGTTCTGACGTTAAACCGTCAAACTCGCCTGAATTGCGCAAGATGCCTTTTACGGTGTAAGCCTGCTCTGAACAATCGCCCTCATTTTCTGGGTCTTTAGCAAAAATAACTTGCTTGATGGCAATGCCATATTTTTTCGCAAACTCAAAATCACGTTGATCATGCGCAGGAACCGCCATCACGGCACCGGTGCCGTAACCCATCAATACAAAATTGGCGATCCAGACCGGCACTTGCTCGCCAGAGATCGGATGCAGTGCTTTTATACCGGAATCAATGCCGCGTTTTTCCATGGTTTCCATGGCCGCTTCCGAGGTTTCCATCAGCTTGCAGTCATTAATAAATGCGCCAATGTCGGCATTATTTTCGGCAGCTTTTAACGCCAATGGATGTTCAGACGCAACAGCCAGATAGGTCACGCCCATTAAAGTATCAGGACGCGTGGTATAAATCCGCAAGGGCTGCGCCATTTCCGGAACCGGAAAATCCATCTCAACGCCTTCAGAACGACCGATCCAATTGGCCTGCATGGTCTTAACCTGCTCCGGCCAGCCGTCCAGCGTTTCCAGCGAGGCCAGTAATTCATCGGCATACGCCGTGATTTTTAAAAACCACTGCGCGATTTCCTTGCGCTCAACCTGGGTATCACAACGCCAGCAACAGCCATCAATAACCTGTTCATTAGCCAGAACCGTCATATCATGTGGACACCAATTGACCGGCGCGGTTTTTTTATAAACCAGTCCTTTAGCCAGCAATTTAAGGAAAAACCATTGCTCCCACTTATAATAATCAGGGTCACAGGTCGCTAATTCGCGGTTCCAATCATAGCCAAAACCGAGCCGTTTAAGCTGATCACGCATGTAATCAATGTTTTGGTAAGTCCAATCAGCCGGATGAACGCCATGCTGCATTGCCGCATTTTCTGCCGGCAAGCCAAAAGCATCCCAACCCATAGGCTGCAAAACATTTTTTCCCAACATGCGCTGATAGCGACTAATCACATCGCCAATGGTGTAATTACGCACATGACCCATGTGCAATTTTCCACTGGGATAAGGAAACATGGATAAGCAATAATACTTTTCTTGCGTATCATTAGCAGAAGATTCCGAGACATTAAATACCCCTGAAACGTCCCAGGCGGCTTGTACGTCTTGCTCAATTGAGAGCGGTTGATAATTTTCTTGCATCCTTCTCGTCTTTTACCAGTCAAAAGCGTTAGAATACCGCACTGTTGCTTAAATCTAAAGCGTCATTTTTCAGGAGTTGAACCATGAACAAAAATAAATTGATCGCCGCCTATTCCGATTTTATGAAACATCTCCATGAAACCATGGAAGATACGTTGCATTCTTTTGCTGAAGCGTTAGAAATTTCCAAAGAAAAAACCGGCAAAAGTAGCGACTTGACGGCCGATGAACTGAACAAATTATCAGGTTATATTAAACGTGATATTGAACAAGCGGCTCACGGTTTATCCGACGAAGAAGACAAAGATTCACTTTCAGAGTGGTTTAAATTTGATATTGAATTGATTGAAAACTTCACATTGGACGCTTTCTTAAGCGTTGCTGACAAAACCCGCCTGGAACTGGCCAAGTTGGAGCAACTTGCAGAAGCCCATACTTATCATAGTGGCGACATTACGGTGCCAGGAACATTTATTTGTGATGCCTGCGGTAAAGAAATAGCTTTTAAAACACCCAGTGAAATCCCTGAATGTCCCGCCTGTCATGCAAAAACCTTTATACGCATTTGATATTACGGGGTCAAGGCTTATAATACGGCTTTTATCTTTTTGATTTCAAGGGAAATAACATGCGCAGAGTCATCTTTAATCAGAAAGGCGGTGTCGGCAAATCAACGATTACCTGCAATTTAGCCGCCATCAGTGCCATGGAAGGCAAGCGCACCTTGGTAATTGATCTGGATATTCAAGGTAATTCTACGCATTATCTGCTGGGACACAAAGTTACCGAAAGCGATAAGACTATTGCCCTTTTCTTTAAAGATTGTTTAAGCCTGTCCCTGTTCGGGAACAACAACAATGCCGGACTTGACGCGGTTATTCATGAAACGCCTTTTCCCAACCTGTTTGTTATTCCTTCACATCCCGACCTTGAACCGTTGCAAGGTCGTTTGGAATCGCGCTTTAAAATCTTTAAACTAAAAGAAGCACTGGAAAAACTGGAAGGGTTTGACGCTATTTATATGGACACCCCGCCGGTTCTTAACTTTTACAGTCAATCGGCATTAATCGCTGCCGAAAAATGTCTGATTCCGTTTGATTGTGACACTTTTGCCAGAGAAGCCTTATATACCTTGATGCTGGCAGTCACAGAAGTCAAAGCCGATCATAATCAAAACCTTGAGATTGAAGGCATTATCGTTAACCAATTTCAAAGACAGGCCAATTTACCGCGCCAATTGGTTGATGAACTGATTGCCGAAGGGCTGCCTGTGCTTGCCGCGATGATATCACCTTCAATTAAAGTAAGAGAGTCTCATACGGTATCGCAGCCTTTAGTGCATTACGTTCCCAATCATAAGCTAAGTGATGAATACCGTGCTTTATATGCCGAGATTCATAACGATTAGCGAACCGCTTTTTTTCACCACGAAGACACGAAGAACCGTTTTTATTCACCACGAAGACACGAAGGACACGAAGAAAAACAAAGCAAAAATCTTCGTGTTCTTCGTGGTAATGCTCTTTTCTTACATTCCCCTTTGAAAAATGGGGTTGAGAGCAAGTGTTTAAAAAACGGGAGTGCAATCGCTTCAGCTATTGCCTGCAAAAACAGCTAAAGTAGTAGGGTGCGCATCGCGCACCACAACCACGCCAGAGACATAAACCCAATAGGCACCGACATAAAAATAGTAGTTGTTCACCTCCCCCTTTGAAAAGGGGGAGAGTAAAGCGAGGGGACAGAGGGGGATTTATCTAATAAAATCTCCTAACCCCTCTTTTTCAAAGAGGGGGGACTGAATAATTACCAAAAATAATAGATTTTGGTGCAAATATAACCTCAGTTTACAGGGCAAAAAAAAGGCCGCTGAACAGCGGCCAATGAGTTACAACTAGAGGGTTTAACTAATTTAATCGTGATGATCTTGTAATGCGGGTGCTTGCTTTAGGTGTGTCTTTGCCAATCCAATCTTTCCTGAACGGTTGTTTTTTCACTCTGTGAAACACTTCAAACAAACCATTTACTTTTCCAGCTTGATAACTTTGCTAACGCTGACTACTATAAAGACCTTTTATTAAAAGAACTTTACGGTTTGATGAATTTTGTGTGACAACGCGTTAAAAAATAGGGCTACCAATTTAAGGTAGGGCACTGAGCAGCAGAATGATTCACCAAGTACCAAAAAGTCCGTCATTCCGGCAGGGATTGCCGGAAACCAGTTGCCATGGATGGCAATTACAAAGCATACAATTGATTGATTTATAGACACT
>JBAXTQ010000020.1:0-32653 GCA_037130115.1 Methylococcaceae bacterium | reverse complement strand
AAATAAATGAGGGTATCCACCTAAAGCAAGAAATTTTTCTCTGGGCACACTTAATGACGAGGTATGTCCAAAATACCCTGAAATTAACTCCCCCATTTCAGCTACACCCAGCAAAGCACTATCATGCTTATCCGCAGCGGCCAGCGTTTTTCGCCCTAAAATCGTCGAGTTAATGGAGCGTTTGATAAGACTGCCATCGGTATGTCCATAATGATAATCACCTATTAAAAAATCGAGATTCCGGTTTCTTTTCAATAACTCGGCATGCCAATATAATCGTTGCGGATAATACCAATCATCCGCATCAAGAAACGTCAACCAATCCCCTTTAGCCAGCTCTGCACCTCTATTTCTGGCGCTTGAAACCCCCGCATTTTGCTGAAAAAAATAGTGCACTTTATTGCCATAGTAACCAGCCACTAACGACGTGTTATCTGTTGAACCATCATCAACAACAATAATTTCATAAGCCGCATAAGTTTGCGTCAGGACTGAATCAATTGCTTTAGACAAAGTGGCTCCTGAATCATAGGTAGCAATAATGACCGAAAATTTTGGATTTATTGATAAATTTGACACATTAATATTCTCGCAAGAAAAATAAACGGTAATAAACAAACAATCAGACTCAACTACTACACTGCAAACCTTTGGTTTCAACATGACAAAAATTATAGCTCTTCGCCAATAACTTGCTACACACTGAAAAAATCAGTTTTTTTCTCCTATAATTCAAGATGCCATGCCAAACCAATTCATGATCACCACTAAACCCCCAAACACCTGAGTGATTGATTTCCATATAATCCATAAATTTTTTATGATCCCAGTTATCTCACGGCAACTAATTTACCCCCTACAAGAAAAATTAGTGAACAGACCTACGTTTTCTTATTTGGAAAATCTGGAAAAAACCCAATGGTACTCAAGAACTGAGATTGAAGCACTGCAACTGAAAAAGCTGACGACTCTTTTAAAAAGCGCCAAAGAGCACAGTCCATGGCATGCCAAGCGCATTGAAAGCTCGGTTATAAATTTTAAAAATATAACGTTTGACGAGTTTAAAAAACTACCCACCATGAGCCGAACCGATGCTCAACAACATGGCAATGAAATGGCCTGGCATGGTGTTCCTGGAGGCTCTTTTCGCTATACAACAGGAGGCTCAAGTGGCAAACCCCTTATTTTTAATTATGGCAGATCTCGCCAAGCCTCTGATGCGGCCGGTCGAATTCGTGCCAGACGCTGGTGGGATGTTAATGTGGGCGAACCCGAAGTTTACTTATGGGGTGCTCCTGTTGAACTTAATAAAACCGATCGAATAAAAACAATTCGCGACCGGTTACTCAATCAACTGGTTTTAAACGCGTTTGAAATGTCTCCGGAAAACATGTCGATTTATTTGACTGCAATACAAAAATTCAAGCCCAAATGTATCTATGGCTATGCCAGTAGTATTGCACTGCTGGTTAGTTATGCACGCAAAAATAACCGGCAACTCTCATTACCGGATTTAAAAGTCGTTTGCACAACCGGAGAACCGCTTTATCCCGAGCAACGTAAGTTGATTTCCGAATTTTTTAATGTACCGGTTGCCAATGAATTCGGGAGTAGAGACATTGGTTTTACTGCGCATGAAAACAGCCACCAGCAAATGGTATTGATAAGTGAAAGTATTATCCTTGAAATCCTGGATCATCAAGGCAATCAGGTAAACGCGGGCGAAACAGGCGAAGCAGTGATGACCTGCCTATGCTCGGAAGCACAACCTTTTATCCGCTACCGTACCGGTGACATGGTGAAATTGTCAACCGATTTGGATAAAGATGGCAGAGGACTCCATGTCATTGAAGAAGTTGTCGGCCGTAACACCGACTTTTTGGTTCATGAAAATGGTTCCATCGTTCACGCCCTGGCAGCTATTTATGTTCTTCGTGAAACAGTCGGTGTGGAACAATTTAAAATAACCCAACAAGCGGTTAATCAATTTGAAGTTGTGATCGTCACCAATCCATTTTGGAATCCGGCCTCATTTAAAACCATTGAAGAAAAATTCAAATCCCGCTTTGGTAAAGCCTGTAAAACAGCTATTCAAGAGACCAATATAATTCCACTCGAAGCATCCGGAAAAACCAGACAAGTTATTTCAAAAATACAAACCCGATTTTAACCGGTAAAGCATGGTTTTTATACTAGACTTGAACATAACCAACACTACTTTGCCCAAATTTTAATAGTTTAAATGGCCAATAAATTTACCCGACTGATTGAATTACCCTTCAGATATAAACCTTGGCGACCGGCACATATAGCCATTGTTTTTGACGATTTAACCGGATTGTCCAAACAGGCCGTTCATCCCGATGAAATCCACCTTAAAGCCATAATTGATTGGTTATGTCGCGCTCAAGACCAACGTTTAGGCCAACAAGATCAAGGCGGTATATCTGCCGGCTGGAGTTTTGAAGACGGCTGGTTGCCATGCTATCCCGAAACCAGCGGCTATATAATCGAAACATTGCTTGCCGCTGAAAAAATCCTGAACCATCCGGAATTAAAAGTTCGAGCCGAACAAATCGTTGACTGGGAGCTTTCCATCCAAAATACTGATGGCTCCTTTCCCGGGCATTTTGGAGAGACAGGCAGCAAACCCGTCATTTTTAATACCGGACAAATTATGCACGGCATGATTGCGGGCTATTTAAACTTCAATCGCAACGAGTGTCTCGATGCAGCCGTTAACGCCGGAAAATGGATGCTGTTACAGCAAGACTATGATGGTTGCTGGCGGCGCTCAGTCCATAACGACACCCCCCATACTTATAATACGCGTTCAGCTTGGGCTTTACTGCGAACGGGTCTTATCGCCAATGAGCAAGATTTAGTGACGGCTGCCATCAAAAATATCCGCTGGGCACTGACGCAACAAACGGCTTCCGGGTGGTTTAAAACCAACGGCTTTAAAGAAAATGGCCTCCCTTTTACGCATAATATTGCCTACGCAATCAGGGGTATTTTAGAAAGTGGCTTATTACTCAATAATGAAGAAATGATCAATTCAGCCATTAAAGCAGCCACGGCACAGGCGGCGCAGCAAAGGGACGACGGCTGGTTATCCGGAACCTATGCCGACAACTGGGTACCTCAAGCCAACTATTGCTGCCTGACCGGTCTGGCTCAGATGAGTATAATCTGGCAACGATTGCTGCAATCACAAGGTATAAAAGAAATGGAACAACCGGCTGAACGAGGTATAAATTATATAAAAACCAATCAGCGGATAACCGGAAAAAAAGACCCGCAAGACGGTGCGGTTGCTGGATCTACCCCCATTTGGGGGCGTTATTCAATGTTTGAATACCCCAACTGGGCAGCCAAGTTTTTTGCCGATGCTTTGATGCTTAAAATGGCTCATATCACTATTCCTTAAATTCCAATATAGCCATGTCTACTCTTTCAGTCATCATTCTTTGCGGTCAGTCGCCCCGACATCTCTATTTTGCCAACCAATTATGCAGAGCCTGCAAGCCGTTCGCCATTATTCAGGAAAATGGACACGATGCCCCGTTAAAAAAAATAACCAACCTACTGCTTAACCCGACAAAATTAGGGCGTAAAGTTTGGCGCTGGTTGCGGGATCGTAAACGTTATGCGGGCAATCAAGAAGCAAAGTTTTTCTTTGCCGACCTGCCTCCGCAACTGGATCGCCATGATCTCTGCGTAGAAGCGCCACACATCAATCATCCGGATGTCATTAAAATCATAGACCGGCAGTGTCCTGACCTGATCATCGTGTTTGGCACATCGCTATTAAAAGGTGAGTTATTGGAAAAAGGCCGCTTGGGTATAATCAACTTACACGGTGGATTATCACCTGAATACAGAGGTGCCGATTGCACGTTCTGGGCTTTACACAATCAGGAGCCAGAAAAAGTGGGATGCACCCTACACTATATTAATGCAGGTATTGATACGGGCAATATCATTGCACATATTTCACCTGAAATTAAAGAAACTGACGATGAGCTCACTTTATTTTGGCGTGCAGTGCGTGATAGCGCCGCTATCGTTGCCGAATTACTGGATAGAATAGAGCAAGGTGAAGTACTCGGAGCCATACAAACCCACAAAGGATCACTATATCAGGTTAAAGATCGTGGCCTTCAGCACGAGAAAAAACTTGAGACTTTATTACAAAATGGTTTATTAAAAAATTTAAATTATGGTGAGCGCGTTACCTGGTTTAAACCTTCGGGGATTTCCTGCGAATGAAAAATCCAGATATACCAATTATACTCCTCCCCCTGTTCCTTACTGACTTGGCCAAAATATATCTTCCTGAAACACTTTTACTGGGCGGTTTTCTTGAATAACCCGGCAAATTCCAATACCAGAGGCCCCATTATTTTGATGTATCACGGAACACCAGTTGATGATCCAATATCAAAATATTCAATTCGCGCGGGCCGGTTTAACAGTCACCTGCGTTATTTAAAAAAACAAGGCTGGCATACTGCACTGTTCAGAGATCTTAATACATCTTCAGTATTACCCAAAAAAACCGTTGTGCTGACCTTTGACGATGGTTATGCCGATAATTATGAAGGCGTATTCATGCCTTTAGCAGAAAATAACATGAAAGCGACCTGGTTTATCACGACTGATTGCATTGGTAAACATGCCGATTGGATGGGGTCACCCACGCTGCAAACACAAATGTTGACGGCTGGGCAAATCCTGAACATGGAAAAAGCCGGCATGGAGATCGGCTCACATACCTGCTCACACCCTGATCTTGCTACGCTATCTTATCAGCAGCAGCGGGATGAAATGACCCGATCAAAACAAGTTTTAGAGACTCTCATTCATGGTCAAGTAACCAGTTTCGCCTATCCTTATGGTCGGCATAATAGCGACTCCATTGCAGCGGCAAAAGCAGCCGGTTATGAACTGGCTTGTACCGTTCATCCCGGTGAGTTTGGCAGTGAAAAGAATCCGTTACTAGTAAGGCGTATCACTATTTTTGCCCGCGACTCGGCAAGTACCCTGGCACGTAAACTGGCATTTGCCGACAATGACGTATCCTGGAAAAAAATGGTCTGCTATTATTATCAGCGTATTAACCATAAATTAATTGGCAATGGCTAAACTGGATAATATCATGCAGCAATACCCCGTCATTTCAATTGTTATGCCTTGTTACAATAGTGATGCCTTTTTAAAAAAAACCATTGAAGGCGTTTTCCAGCAAACATATTCCCCTATTGAATTGATCATTGTGGATGATGGCTCAACCGATCGTAGCCCTGCAATATTACTTGAATCGGCAAAAAAATACCCGGCATTAAAAGTATTTACACAAAAAAACAGCGGCCCTTATCCTGCGCGTAATTTGGCATTACAGCATGCACAAGGTGAATTTATCGCTTTTCTTGATGCAGATGATTACTGGATGCCCGATTGTCTGGAAAAGTTATACCGTGCACTTATTGAGGCCAATGCAGACTTAAGTTATTGCGGCTGGCAAAACGTCGTTGAAAATGGTGAAAACGGGATACCTTATGTGCCACCTATCTATGAAGAGGGTGACATTTTCGAATATTTTTTAACCGGTTGCCCCTGGCCAATTCATGCAGCTCTCATACGCAGAACCCTAGTCGATAAAACAGGGGGCTTTTCGACCCGCTGCTTTAGCGCGATGGATTATGATTTCTGGATCCGGCTTTCTGCCATTACCCAAAATATTGTCCAAGTACCTAAAGTATTGGCTTTTTATCGCTGGCACAATCATGGACAGATATCGTCAGTCAAATGGCGGCAAGCTTTGGATGCCTGGCACGTCAGAAAAGATTTTTGTTCAACTTATCCTGAATTGCTCACCCATATACCTGCAAAAAAAATATCTGAACTGATAAATAGTCCGGTTGTAAAACAAGCCTACGATGCTTTCTGGAAACGGGATTTGGAGTCAGCTCAAAAATTATTTCGAATGATGTTTAAATTTAACTTATGGCAATTAAAAGACCTGAAATATATTATTCCCAGTCTATTGCCTTACCTGGTATTTAAACGTCTATGTGACTTGCTGGATTAATAAGGGACATGCCATTGCAGAGTGTGTAGTAGCAGATTTATTAGCCCAAAACGGATAAACCCACTACTAAAGATATTCAAGGTATCACCGTTAATTATGGATTTATTTATTTCAGCTTAAACATTCTCATACAACATAAACATGATCAAACTATCCGTTATTATTTGCACTTATAACCGTGCCAATTCGCTGGCAGATACCCTTCTTTGCCTGACAAAACAAACCTATGAAACTGCAAACTGGGAATTGATTGTTGTTGATAATAATTCAAATGACAACACTAAAGAAATAATTAGCGAATACAGCAGAAAACTGCCTAACTTAACGTATAAATTTGAGCCTCAACAAGGGCTTTCATTCGCCCGAAATTTAGGCATACATTCAGCACAGGGCGACATAATCGCATTCACTGATGACGATGTATTACCTGAAGTTGATTGGTTGATGCAGATACAAAATAATATGGAGAAATATAATTGTGATGCCTGTGGTGGTTATATTGCCCCGAAATGGGAAGTTACCCCGCCACCGTGGCTGACTGAGGTTTTTTACGGGTTTCTTGCCATAAAAACCGACACCAATGGGCCACGTCAATTGACCTTGGATGATGAATTACCCTTTGGTGCTAACATGGCTTTCAGAAAATCAATGTTTTCTGAATATGGTTTTTTTGACACTCAAAAAGGCAGAAAAGGTAATGTATTAGCGGGTGGTGAAGATATTGAAATGTTTGAACGGATCATCCATGCAAACTGCCCGGTTTATTATTTCCCCAGCATTAAAGTGACCCATAAAGTTGAAACGTTCAGAATAAAAAAGAACTATTTCAGACGCTGGCGCTTTCAGTGCAGTAAAAACATTGCAATGACATCCACTTTTGAAAGTCCCAGAAAAATTTTTGGCATCCCTTTGTATATAATAAATCAAACGGCTAGAACTATTATTAAAAGTTTTTATTATTTAATCACTATGCCTAAAGATTTAGCATTCAGACAAGAAATGATTATATGGCATTTTTGGGGACTAATAGCTGGAATTATCCATTCGAATTATAACGCTTCTCATAGAAAATTTCTTTTTACAAAAAAAAGGTGATATAGACCACGGTAATAAATCTTCATTTTAAAAAAAAGGGCTTTAGCCTGGATAACCGAGACTAAGGCCCTGATCTGAATAATCAAACATCACCTGCACAAAAACAGACTCGTCCACATCACTTGCGTTTATATCAATGAGACTGTTTCTGCACGATTGACTATCTCAATAGAAAGCTTGCCTTCTTGAGCCAACCAACCGATGCCTCGCTGAATATTTTTATCATCTATTTTGGTTTCTCTGGTTAACTTGGCGATACTGGTCGCTCCATTCTTATCCAAATATTTCCAAATTTCACCGGCTGCATTACCTACTATGTCAGACATATCACCATCACCTTAGTGTTATTAATGAATTAAACCGATTTAATAATATCCTAAAAACAATTATTAATTTTGTTTTATAAACGCCAGAATATTGATTAACTGATCAGCAGATTTAATGGCTAATGCCTATAAAATAAGCCCTGCCATAATTATTATAGCTAGTCAGAAAGATTTTGTCTTTGTCAGTACGCATAAATTGACACCAACAACTTTATTAAACAATCATAGAAAAGTTAAAACTTTCCGTGCATCTATATAATGGAGCCATAATGAAGCTCAGCAGGCGCTGCTTTAAGCTTCTTCAGAAACGTGATCCAAGCCAAAAGCGGCATGTAACGCCCTGACTGCAAGCTCCATATATTTTTCATCCACCACGACAGAGATTTTTATTTCTGATGTTGCAATCATGCGAATATTAATCCCTTCATCTGCCAGGGTTTTAAACATGGTACTGGCAATACCTGCATGGGAACGCATACCCACACCAACAATTGATACTTTTACCAGACTGTTGTCGCCCTTTACTTTTCTTGCGCCCAACTCGATACTGGTTTGATCCAAAATAGCTTTGGCACGCAGATAATCATTACGATGTACCGTAAAAGTAAAATCAGTAGTGGCATCCTCGGCAATATTCTGGACGATCATATCCACTTCAATATTAGCATCGGCGATAGGGCCCAGAATTTTAAAAGCAACTCCCGGTAAATCAGGTACGCCGGTGATCGTTAATTTTGCCTCATCCCGATTAAAAGCAATGCCGGATATTAAAGCACTTTCCATTTGTGATTCCTCGTAAGTAATAAGTGTGCCACGTCCTTCTTTAAATGAAGACAATACGCGCAAAGCAACGTTATATTTTCCGGCAAATTCGACCGACCTGATTTGCAAAACTTTTGAACCCAAGCTGGCCATTTCCAGCATTTCTTCAAAAGTAATATGATCAAGCCTGCGAGCTTTTGGCTCAACCCGTGGATCAGTGGTGTAAACGCCGTCGACATCGGTATAAATATGGCACTCATCGGCTTTTAATGCCGCCGCTAAAGCAACAGCAGTCGTATCCGAGCCGCCGCGACCCAAGGTCGTAATATTGCCATGTTCATCAACGCCCTGAAAACCGGCAACCACCACCACTTTTCCGGCGTCAAGATCGGCACGTATTCTGGCATCTTCAATTTCGCGAATCCGCGCCTTGGTATAACTGCTATCGGTCAGTATTTTTACCTGCCCGCCGGTATAAGAGCAGGCATCACAGCCGATTTGATGTAAGGCCATACTTAATAGCGCGACCGTCACCTGTTCACCGGTAGAAATTAAAACATCCATTTCCCGATCGGTCGGTTGCGCCTGCATTTCTTTTGCCAGTGCAATTAAACGGTTGGTTTCGCCGCTCATGGCGGACAAAACCACAATAATTTGATCGCCCAAATCCTGGGCTTTTTTAACTTTTTCGGCAACCGCCTTGATACGCTCTACCGAACCTACCGACGTGCCGCCAAATTTATAAACATAAAGTGCCATTCAATAAAACCTTGTTATTACGCGCCCAATTGCGCTTGAATCCAAACAGAAACACCGGCTAACGCGGCCGCCAAACCGGCTGGATCATTACCGCCAGCCATTGCCAAATCAGGTTTGCCGCCCCCTTTACCACCGACTTGAGTGGCTACAAAATTAACCAAATCACCGGCTTTTATCTGCTCTAAAAGATCTTTAGACACAACGGCAATTAAACTGACTTTGTCACCTTCCACCACCGCCAGAACAATGGCGCAACGGCCGAGCTTGTTTTTTAGTTGGTCGGCCAGTTCACGCAAGGATTTGGTATCCACATCATCGAGCTTAACCGCCAATACTTTCACACCGGCCACCTCAACAGCCTGGGCGCTCAGTTCGCCACCGGCTGAACTGGCCAGTTTTGAATTAAGACGCTCCAGTTGTTTTTCCAGTGAACGGGTTTTTTCCAGCAGTTGCTCTACTTTTTCAGCGGCTTTTTCAGGTGAACTTTTCAATAAGCCGGCAATACTGGTCAAGGCTTTATCACGACCGGCTATCCAATCGATACACTGACTACCCGTGACCGCTTCGATACGTCTAACCCCTGCGGCAACACCGGTTTCACTGATTATTTTAAAACAGCCAATATCCCCTGCCCGCTCAACATGCGTACCGCCGCAAAGCTCGGTAGAAAACTCGCCCATTTTTAAAACCCTGACTTCAGCGCCGTATTTTTCGCCAAACAACGCCATAGCACCGGCTTGTACCGCCAGATCTTTAGCCATAACTTGTGCAGTAACCGGATTATTTAAACGAATCTGCTCATTAACCAAACGCTCAAGGGTGGAAATTTGATCCGGGGTAACCGGTTCAAAATGTGCAAAGTCAAACCGCAAACGCTCGGTATTAACCAGCGAGCCTTTTTGAGTCACATGCTCACCTAAAGTCTGCCTTAACGCGGCATGTAATAAATGCGTCGCTGAATGATTCAATTCAGTGGCTTTTCTGTCTGCGGCACTGACTTTGGCATCACAGAGTTGACCGGTGTTCAACGTGCCTGAAAGCAACTTGCCTTGATGTAAAAACAGATTACCGCCCTGTTTTTGGGTATCCGTCACTTCAAACACAGCGCCCGCTGCAATAATTTGCCCGCAATCGCCAATCTGACCACCGGACTCTGCATAAAAAGGTGTTTTATCCAACACCACCAAACCGTCTTCACCCGCTTGCAAACTGTCTACGGGTTGACCTTGATTATACAAGGCAACGATATGCACGTGATCTTCCAGATTATCATAGCCGGTAAATTCAGTCTGACTATCCAACTGTATTTCCTGACTGTATTCAGCACTAAAACTACTGGCTGAACGGGCTCGGTCACGTTGTGCCGACATCGCCATTTCAAAACCGGCATGATCAACGGTCAGATTATTTTCACGTGCAAAATCAGCGGTTAAATCGACCGGAAAACCATAGGTATCATAAAGCTGAAATACCGTTTCGCCCGGAATAACCGAACCTTGCATCTTGGCGACACACGCTTCCAGAATCTTCATGCCTTGGGTTAGGGTTTCGGTAAAACGTTCTTCTTCTTTTTTTAGAACCCGTTCAACTTGCGCTTGCGCCGCTTTAAGTTCAGGAAACGCATCGCCCATCTCCTCAACCAGTGGTGCAACCAGTTTATAAAAGAAAACACCCTGAATACCCAAACGGTAACCATGTCGAATGGCGCGTCGAATAATACGGCGCACGACATAACCTCTGCCCTCATTGGAGGGCATGACTCCATCCGCTACCAGAAAAGCACAAGAACGAATATGATCGGCAATAACGCGTAATGAGCTTTGGCTTAAATCAGTCGTGCCAACCAATTGAGCGGCCGCTTTTAAAACCGCTTGAAATAAATCAATTTCATAATTATTATGCACGCCCTGCAATACCGCACTAATCCGCTCCAGACCCATGCCGGTATCAACCGATGGTTTAGGCAGTGGCGTTAAGGTGCCATCGGCGGCGCGGTCATATTGCATAAACACCAGATTCCAGACTTCGATATATCTATCGCCATCTTCTTCAGGCGTACCGGGAGGGCCGCCGGGAATATCTGCACCGTGATCGTAAAATATTTCGGTACAAGGGCCGCAAGGGCCGACATCACCCATAGACCAAAAATTATCTTTAGCGCCTATTTTTGAAAGTCTGGCCGGTGAAACACCAATATCATGCAACCAG
Source organism: Methylococcaceae bacterium (assembly GCA_037130115.1). GTDB lineage: Bacteria > Pseudomonadota > Gammaproteobacteria > Methylococcales > Methylomonadaceae > Methylobacter_C. Next base: position 21,409 of record JBAXTQ010000020.1, on the reverse strand, counting down.
ATATTTTCTGCTTCGGCATCCTCTTCAAAAACGGTGACCCATAATTTCTCGGCAGGAATTTCCAACTCTTTGGTTAAAAAATCCCAGGCATAATGAATGGCCTCTTTTTTAAAATAATCGCCAAAACTGAAATTACCCAGCATCTCAAAAAAAGTGTGATGCCTTGCAGTATAACCGACATTTTCCAGGTCATTATGCTTGCCGCCGGCTCTCACACAACGTTGGGTGGTCACCGCTTTATTGTAATCGCGCTGTTCCCGGCCTAAAAACATATCCTTAAACTGAACCATTCCCGCATTGGTAAATAATAAAGTCGGATCATTACCCGGTACCAGCGAACTTGATGGCTCTATGGAATGCCCTCGCTGATGAAAGAATTCCAGAAAGGCGGTGCGCAACTCGGCGCTAGTCATTTTTTTCATGGTATAAGTGATTTTAAAAGAGTGTGCAAAAATGCACCCTAGAATTTAATATTCAAATGATCAAACAAAGCACTAATCATTGTGCCGGAAAAACCGCGCTGCATTAAAAAACGGCTGCGTTTGGCCCAATCATTACGGTCAATCCGTAAATCATGGCCGTATTTTTTAGTATAAACCTGCTCCAGCAGTTCTAGCCAACTCCCTGCTGCTTTGCAAACAAGGTCTTCAAGATCAACCGCTTCAATGCCTTTCTTCTTAAGTTCATAAGAAATCCAGGCCGGCCCGTAGCCTTTTTGAATCCGGCTTCTGGCATAACTTTCCGCATAGCGAGAGTCGCTCTGCCAACCTTGCAGAGCAAACTCATCAATAACAGCCAAAATTTCATCCTTGCCAAAACCTCTTAGCAGCAATTTATTCAGTAATTCTTTTTGGCTATGCTCCCTACGCGCCAACAAGCGAAGACCGGATTCCTTGATTTGCTTTAAGTCACTGCTTATCGCTTCTTGATCTTCACTCATTTTGGGGATGAATAAATTAGCTTGATTTAAATTTCATCATCCACAGGCGCTTCAGCTTCAATAACAGGCTGCGCCTTTTTAAAAGCCTCTGTCCTTATTTTGACTTCAATCTCTTTCGCTTTTTCAGGATGTTCTTTTAAGAAAACTTTTACATTTTCTTTGCCTTGGCCGATTTTTTCATCGCCATAACTATACCAAGAACCGGCTTTTTGAATAAAACCGTAACTCACGCCCAGATCAACCAGTTCGCCCAGAAAGGAAATGCCTTCGCCGTATAAAATTTCAAACTCGGCTTGTCTAAATGGCGGTGCCACTTTGTTTTTTACCACCTTTACCCGGGTTTCATTACCGATAATTTCGTCGCCTTTTTTTACCGCACCAATCCGACGAATATCCAGACGCACTGACGCATAAAACTTAAGCGCGTTACCACCGGTTGTCGTTTCAGGACTACCGAACATAACCCCGATTTTCATCCTGATCTGGTTAATAAAAATAACCAGGGTGTTGGAGCGTTTAATATTACCCGTTAATTTTCTTAGCGCCTGCGACATCAATCTCGCTTGCAAACCCATGTGGGAATCACCCATATCGCCTTCAATCTCGGCTTTCGGTGTTAAGGCCGCGACAGAGTCAATAACGACTACATCAACCGCTCCCGAACGCACCAGCATATCGGTAATCTCCAAAGCCTGCTCGCCGGTATCCGGCTGAGAAACCAGCAATTCATCGACATTAACGCCGATTTTTTCAGCATAGCTTGGATCCAAGGCATGTTCCGCATCAACAAAGGCCGCCGTTCCACCCAGCTTTTGCATTTCAGCAATCACTTGCAAGGTCAGTGTTGTTTTACCGGATGATTCAGGGCCATAAATCTCAACCACACGACCACGCGGCAAACCGCCACAACCCAGCGCAATATCCAGCCCTAAAGAACCCGTAGAGACCACATCAATATCACGGGATGCAGCCACATCGCCCATACGCATCACCGAGCCTTTACCAAACTGCTTTTCTATCTGCATCAAGGCTGCGCCTAGTGCTTTCTTTTTATTCTCATCCATTATTATTACCTTGTAGGTTAAAAAATGTCGACCAACTCATCCAATTATTATCACATAGACACCGGGGTTCGGGTAGCAATCTCTGCTTAAAACTTGCCGGCCTTGGCTCTGGCTTCTTTGCCGCCCGCTAAGTCACCCTGCATTTCTCTTGCCCTGGCAACCAATAACCAACTGTGTTTCTTAAGCTGCGCATCATTGGAAGCCAATAACGCGGCTTTTTTTGCAAGATCTTCTGCCAACCGGGGTTTTGACTGTTTTAGCTTTAATAACGCCAACTTATAATACAAAGTTGCATTACGCGGCTCAATTCTGATGGCCCGTTCAATAGTCGTCGTTGCCGACTCAATATTTCCCGACTTGCTATTTTGGGTGGCCGCTAACGCTAAGGCACTAACCGCCGGCGATAAAGGCGCAAACGTTTCCAATGGCTCAAAAGCCGGCGGCAAAGGCGGTGGTGGCGGTGGCGGTGGCGGTGGTGCCAAAAATTCTGGCTTGGGTGCAATGACCACCGGCTCCTGACTCGGACTCGGACTCGGACTCGGATTTAGATTGGGTTTTGTCGGTTCTTGCCCGGGTGCCGAAAAACTTTGCCCGGGTACCACCCCACCCTGCGCTGGTGCCAAAGCTTCCAGTCCTTGCTGTTGCTGTTGCTGTTGCGGTTGTTGTTGCTGTTCCGGCGCTAAAGGTTCTGGTTCCAACGCTTCCAGCGGTTCGGTTATTGGCACAAACTCCTGAAGTGGTTTGGTTTTAACTATCTCCGTAGATTCTTCAATTATCGGCTCAACTTTTTTGGGTTTCTGTGCTTTCGGCTTTCGCTTCGGCAAGGCAGGCTTGGTTTTAACGGAAACCGTTGATCCGTTTCCATAGACCGGTGCAGGAGGTTGAGAGCCAAAAAACTCGGAACATCCGGCAAGAAAAGCAGGTAATGTTAAAATAAAAATAAGTCGTTTAATTAGCATGTTTTATAGTGTTGGCAATGATGGGTTTACTAATGAAATGACGGTCAATTATCTTAATTGAAATCAAGCACAACGGTAACTACCCGGTAGCTAGTGGCTTCAATCATAGAACACGGATGACACTGATTATACGGATTTCAACGGATTTTATTTTTAGTCGAAGCTTGAGAATCTTCCCTCACATCTGCGTTCTATTTTTTAAAATCTGAATCGTTACATACATTCTTACATTCCGCGACTAAACGACGGGGCTTTGCGATCATTAATGACAAAAAACCAATCACTTGATCAATCGTAATTATTCAGTCCCCCTCTTTAACAAAGAGGGGTTAGGGGAGATTTTATTAGATAAATCCCCCTCAACCCCCCTTTTTCAAAGGGGGAGGTGAATACTTATGATCAATTCAACAAAGCATCATATTCTATTATTCGCCGTCCATTCTACATTTTTTCTTGAAATCCAGTGAGCATTGATCTTTTAAATCACCACCTGCGTCTAAACTCCCAGAACCACTAACAAGCCTCGCAGCACTAAATCACGATCAATAATTGGCTTGTTATTAAGCTGTGCCGCGATAATGTCGGCATCGCCACCGGTTAAAATTAAAGACAGTGCGTTGGGTTGTTTGCTTAACACCTGCTCAATCAAACCGACAGCGGCGGCCAAGGTGCCGCTATAAATAGCGGCTTCGGTAAAACTGGCAGGGCCAACCCCGTAGTTTGTTTCATTAAATGGCAGTGCAGCAGTCCCGGTCGCCAGAGATTGTTTCATCAGTGTCAAGCCGGGGCTAATCAGACCGCCTTGATGGTTACCATCGGCATCCAGAAAATCAACCGTGATGGCGGTGCCACAATCAACAATACAGGCCGGTTTTTTATAATGGTTACGCACCGCGACCAGCGCCAACCAGCGATCAACGCCCAATTTTTCAGGGTGTTGATAGGCGTTAACCACACCAAAGGCATGAGCTTGAGCGGTTACCTGAATAATTTCAAGAGTCGGCCACAGCTCAACTGCTACCGCCAACACCAACGCCAACAAGGGTGTCGAACCCACACAGGCAATGGCAAGGCGCTTGGGTGACGTTAGCGGTTTCCATATTTCAAGTAGTTGTTGCCGGGTAATCAGTTGATTAACCAGCGCCTGACTGGCAATCACTCCGTCCTCTTGCACAAGCGCCCATTTGAGTCGGGTATTACCGCTATCAATCAGTAAATTCATAGGGTTGCCGCGCTAAAACTCACTTCACCTGAAGCAAAAGCCTGCACCGTGCCATCCGGTTTTTTAATCAATAACAGGCCGTTATCATCAATCCCTTCAACAATACCTTCAATGTGTTGCTGCCCAATAAACAGGATTGCCGATTTGCCTTTTAAACAATCGTAGCTGCGCCATTCATCAAGATACGCGTTAATGCAAACCGTTTCAAAGCCGTTAACAATGGCAAGCATTTGATTTAAAACGCTACCCGCCAGCTCATTTCTAAGTACCGGATTTTCGCAGCTAATTTGGGTCAGATCAGTCCAGGCCTGCGTGATGGTTTGCGCCTGGTGTTCAGGTAAAAACAGATTTAAGCCCAAACCAATAACAGCGGCACAAGGACCATCCGTTTCACCTGACACTTCAATGAGTATGCCACCCAATTTTTTACCCTGAGAGTAAATATCATTCGGCCACTTTAAGCCCACATCATTAATATTATGTTCTTTTAAAGCCCTGATAACAGCAACGCCCATCGCCAAACTTAAGCCTGCCGTACCGGCAATGCCGCCTTGTTGAAAACGCCAGAGTAGGGATACATAAATATTACTGCCGTAGGGTGAAACCCATTGCCGCCCTCGCCTGCCTTTGCCCGCTGTTTGATGCTCGGCAAAACAAACAAAACCGGATTCGGCATTGTTACGGGAATGTGCCATCAAATAACTGTTGGTGGAATCAAGGCTGTCATGAATTTCCAGCGTTGAAACAAGCGCCTTATTCTGCTCGGTAAGACGGGCATTGATTTCTGACTGCACCAATAATTCCAATGGTTTATCCAGCCGATAACCTTTACCACTGACTGCCGAATGATGCAGACCCAAGGCCGTCAAGCCGCTTAACTGTTTACAAATAGCCGAACGACTCACACCCAGCACCTCGGCCAATTCAGTTCCGGAATGAAATTCACCATCCGCTAACAGCGCAAGGATTTTTTTTTGTTTATCAGAAATAAGCACGGTTTTTATCGTTAAAATCGAAAGAGTGATGATTTACTTAATCAATAAATCTTAAAAGCTCATCACCACGAAGACACGAAGGACACGAAGAAAGAAAACTTCGTGTCCTTCGTGTCTTCGTGGTGAATAAAAATACCGGTGGCATTTAAAATTCAGGGGATTATACGTCAACACGTCGTATTATTGTCGATAATTAAAGCGGTAGTTAGTCAGGATCCATCAGAACGCACCTTAAATATTATTTGCTCCTTGCTCCGGTTTATAGAACTGTATATGATTTACTTTTTATCGCCTCACTTTAGAAACTTGACCCAATAATGCACGCACACACCGCAGCGGATTTTTAATACATCAAACCCACACCCAGTTTTCCGCAAGTCAGTGTAACCGTGGCACGTATAAACACACAAGCAACGCGCTTAAGGAAAATACAATGTCCACACAAACAAATTATATCCGTTGGTTTAATGAATTAACGATAGACGATGTGCCGCTGGTCGGCGGAAAAAATGCCTCTTTAGGTGAAATGTACCGTGAATTAACGCCCCAAGGCATTCAAATACCCAATGGTTTTGCCGTGACCGCTGAAGCCTACCGTTATTTACTGGAACAAGCCGGAGCCTGGCAACTTCTGCATCAGGCGCTGGATGACCTGAATCCTGAAGATGTCAGTGATCTTGCCAGACGTGCGCTTAAAGCCCGCGAGATTATCTATGCGGCCCCCTTCCCCGCTGACCTTGAAGACCAAATACTAAAAGCCTACGCAAAACTACACCGGCAATACGGTGATACGATGAGCGTGGCCGTCCGCAGTTCTGCCACCGCCGAAGACTTACCCACCGCCAGCTTTGCCGGACAACAAGACACCTTTCTTAATATACGCGGTGAACTGGCGTTACTGGAAGCTTGTAAACGCTGTTTTGCCAGTTTATTTACTGACCGCGCCATCCATTACCGCGTTGACCAAGGCTTTGATCATTTCAAACTGGCCTTATCAATCGGCATCATGAAAATGGTGCGCTCTGATTTAAATGCCAGCGGCGTCATGTTTTCTCTGGATACGGAATCCGGTTTTAGCGATGTGGTTTTTATTACCGGCGCTTACGGCCTGGGTGAAAATGTCGTGCAAGGCGCTGTTGACCCCGATGAATTTTATGTCCACAAACCGACTTTTGAACAAGGCCATCGTGCGGTATTAAAACGCACCTTGGGCTCCAAAAAAATAAAAATGATTTATAGCGAGGGTCGCACGCGTGAGTCAACACGTAATGTCGTTACTTCTGCTAAAGAACGTAACCATTTTTGTCTGACCGATCAGGATGTTTTAACCTTGGCAGACTATGCCATTAAAATAGAAAAGCATTACAGCGCCAAAGCAGGGCAAGCCAAACCGATGGATATGGAATGGGCAAAAGACGGCCTTGACGGTATTTTGTATATTGTTCAGGCGCGGCCAGAAACGGTCGTGTCCCAATTAAGCGGGATGATGTTGGAGCAATATATCCTTAAAAGCACAGCCACTCCCGTGGTTACCGGGCATTCGGTCGGCAGTAAAATTGCCACCGGTAACGCCCGTATTATTGATAACGTGGGGCAACTGGGCAGCTTTAAAGCGGGCGATGTACTGGTTGCCGACATTACCACGCCCGATTGGGAACCGGTGATGAAAATTGCCTCGGCCATCGTCACCAATCGGGGCGGTCGTACCTGCCATGCCGCCATTATCTCACGGGAATTGGGCGTTCCAGCGGTCGTCGGTTGTGATAACGCCACGACAACGCTTAAAAACAATTCACCCGTCACCGTCTCCTGTGCAGAAGGCGATAACGGCAAAGTTTATGACGGCATTCTTGATTTTGAAATACAAACTACCGACCTGTCCGGCTTGAAACGCCCAAAAACCAAAATCATGCTGAATCTTGGCAATCCGGAACTGGCCTTTAAAACCAGCTTTTTGCCCAATGACGGCGTGGGTTTGGCGCGTATGGAATTTATTATCACGGAATACATCAAAGCGCACCCAATGGCTTTGATACACCCGGAACAAGTGTTAGACGCCAACGAACGGGAGCAACTAAACGAGTTGACACGCCACTACCAAAAGCCCGAAGACTTCTTTATCCAACGCCTGTCGGAAGGTGTGGGCACGATTGCCGCCGCCTTTTATCCAAAACCCGTCGTGGTAAGAATGTCCGATTTTAAAACCAATGAATACGCCACCTTATTAGGTGGACGTTGGTTTGAGTTTGACGAACCCAACCCGATGATCGGTTTTCGTGGTGCCTCCCGTTACACGCATCCGGCCTACGCAGAAGGCTTTGCGCTCGAATGCGCCGCCATGAAACGGGTACGCGATGACATGGGCCTGACCAATGTTATCCTGATGATTCCGTTTTGCCGCCGTGTCCAGGAAGCCGAAAAAGTATTGGCTTACATGGCGCAACTGGGTTTAACGCGCGGCGAAAATGGCCTGGAAATCTATGTCATGTGCGAAATACCCAATAACGTCATCTCGATTGACGCCTTCTCGGAACATTTTGACGGCTTTTCCATCGGCTCCAATGATCTTACCCAGCTTACTTTAGGCGTAGACCGTGATTCCGCGATTGTCGCCGAAGATTTTGACGAACGCGACCCCGGTGTTAAAGAAATGATCCGGCTGGCCGTAGAAGGCTCAAAACGCAACGGCAAACATTGCGGCTTGTGCGGTCAGGCACCGTCGGATTATCCGGAAATGGCAGAATTTCTGGTAGAAATCGGCATTGGCTCCATGAGCTTGAATCCCGATACCGTGTTGCAAACTACCCGGTTGGTACTTGCAACTGAAAAGCGCTTGGGCCGCCTTTAGTAGTATGGGCAAAGGCAATGCCGTGCCCATCAAGATAAGCGTACTGTTGATGGGTACGCTGCCGCTTTGCCCATCCTACGCACTGAAAAATGCTTGGGGTAGAGACGCGCTTTATCGCGTCTTTTTAAAACAAACGCGCTTTATCGCGTTGGTAAGGCAGACGCGATAAAGCGCGTCTCTACAAGACTGTTGAAATCAGCCGTTACCTCCCTATTGAATTTGCCCAGCTTGATTATGACATCAAGCTGTTTTGACTTATACTATTTAAAGAATGCAAAAAGTAAAAAAATCACTTTATTATTGCCATTTATAAACTAAACAGCGCATTTATCCACACCAGGTAGCGGGCTAAAGAACAGGTGATTTTGTTTGTTAAAGACCGTTATTAAATTATTTTTACTCGTATTTTTTGTCATTTTTTCACAGATCGCCAACGCCATTGAACTACAAGCTGATAGTACCGAAACCAATCCGGCCGCCGCAATTGAATATATTGAAGACGAACTAAATATTCTAAACCTGCAAGAGGTCAGCACCGGTAAAGCCGCCAATCAGTTCAAACCAGCGCCGCTCGTTAATAACATTATCAATTTTGGTTTTTCCGCTTCCAGCTATTGGTTTCGGATGCCCTTACAGCGAACCGCTCAGGCACCGCAAAACTGGTCTATAGAAATCCCTTTTTTCTATTTAGACCATATTGAATTCTATGCCCCCGGCAAACCGCCCGTGACCACCGGCAGTGGCTACCCTTTTAACAGCCGACCGGTGTTTAACCGTTTTTTTGTATTTCCGGTAGAGTTGACCACACAGCCCCGGTATTTTTATTTTAAAATTCATACCTCGGAATCATTAACCCTGCCGGTTACGCTTTGGCAAACCGAAGCCTTTTCCATCGCTACGCAAAAAGATTGTATTATTCAGTCCTTATATTATGGTGGTTTGGCCGTTTTAATCCTCTATAGCCTGCTGTTATTTATTACCCTACACGACAAGATTTTTCTCTATTACTCGCTTTACGGGCTATCCATCGGCTTGGGTATGCTGGCCGGCAATGGCCACGGCAAGCAGTTTTTATGGCTCACCTTAACCGTATGGGATCAGGTGTCCCAGTATATTTTCTTTGGCTTTGCAGCGATGTTTGCGGTTTTGTTTTCTCAGTACTACCTGCAAACAAAAATCCATGCGCCCAAAACCCATTATTGGTTAACAATATCGACCTTGATCTATAGCGCAATTACCGGGCTATTAATCTTAAGCCTGTTTATAAAGCTCCCCATCTCCCTGTCATTGCAGGCATTCTTGGTCATTTCAGTGGCCGTTGGCGTGACACTGATAAGCACCACCATTAAGATGCTCTATTTACAGCATAAAGGGGCGCGTTTTTTCTTGCTGGCCTGGGCTACTGTTTGGTCGGGGGCAATTGTCGCCACCCTGCGTGCCTTTGGGATAGTACCCACCAATGCTTTTACGGCTTATGCCTTGCAAATAAGCACGGCGGCAGAAATGTTGTTTTTGGCCTTTGCCATGGCAGATCGCTTAATTCTTGAAAAAAGGCTGAAAGAACAGGCGCAACAAAAAACGCTAAAGGCAGAGCAAGCGTTAATAGCCTCCTTAAAAAGTTCGGAAGAAAAACTGGTACAACAAGTTAAGGTAAGAACAAAAGAACTGGAGCAGTCAGTACAAAATGAAAAAGACATTCGTGATGAGTATGTTCGTTTTGGCTCACTTATTTCTCATGAATTTCGCAACCAATTAGCCGTTATCCAAATACAACTAAGCATCATCATTGAAGAGAAAGATATTGGCATTAACCAACTGGATAAGCGTCTGCCGATTATCCAGAAGACGACTGAGCAGCTAACGTCCCTGTTTAATAAATGGCTACAAAATGGACAGTATAAAAACGGCATCCATGATTTAAACTTGCAGCGCATTGAGTTGGCCCCTTGGCTAAAGGAAATTCTTACTCACTATACGAGACATCAAGACCAACATTGTTTTATATTAAAGGAAAACCCGGTTGTTAAATCTATCGTTGCCGATAGCTCGCTATTAACATTGGCCTTAAAAAATCTGATTGATAATGCCTGTAAATACTCCAAGCCCGGCGGGTGTGTGACGATAGAAATCCGTACTAAAAACAACGTGACCGGAATCGCCGTGCTTGATGAAGGCATAGGTATTGCCTTGGAAGATCAACAATCGATTTTTTTAGAGTATTTTCGGGTTAAACCGGAAAATAATATCCCCGGCATGGGGCTGGGGTTAAACCTGGTTCAACGTATCGTCAAGGTGCATGGCGGCACTATTGAATTGATAAGCGCCCCCGGTTCCGGCAGCTGTTTTTGTATCTGGCTTAACAATGATAATCTGGCTTATAAGAAATAACAGTGATATCAGGAATCAGTGCAGGCGCGAACGCACATGCGCCCATCGCTACAATGATTCCCACTTAAGCCGGAACAGATAATATACCTTGAAGGGATTTATGTTATCAGTAAAATCGGGGCAAAACGGCATTAGACTTTGTTTGTTCACAAACAGAGTTTGCACACCGAATAATAGAGTCTATGCACACTATCCCGGTTTATGTTGATAGCTGATTTTCCGATATTTAACTATTCAACGTATAATTAGAGCCGACTTTCAAAATTGTTATTTTTCTGTAATTTACGTAAATGCTACTCACCTTAACGACTTAAAAACCAATGACCCTAATTGATCGACTCATCGCTGTTGGCAAGCCACTGTTTTTACTGGTTATTTCTAGCTTGGTGTTGCTGTCTATCAACGTCCAGGCGCAAGGTGCTGATGATCCAGATGATCTGTATAAACAAATCCAGTCACTGCAAAGCCTTATGGCTATTAAGATCACTGGGCTGGAAAAAGTCCAGAATGAGGAAAAAGTCTTTGCCCGTGGCAGCCTGGAAGAGCAACTTGAACAGCTCCTGGCTTCGTACAATCACATTATCAGTCGCAATGCCAAAGGCCAGGTTGAGCGCATCGTCATTGTTAATAAAAAACAAAAAACGGACGTCGAACGTATTATTTTACCCACCACTCTTCAAGGCAATCATTTTATGGTGTCCGTTGCCATTTCAGGTCTTGGCGGTAACTGGCAAACGGTAGATATGATTATCGACACCGGTGCCGATTTGGTGGTGTTGCCTGAATCGATGATCCCAAAATTAGGCCTTGCAAACAGCATCTTTACCCATCATAAAATGCAAACTGCCAATGGCACGACTGATGCCAAAATTGGTTTGTTACAGGAACTAAGAGTTGGCGGGGAAACCGTTGAAAATGTAGAAGTGGCCTTTATTGCAGATCAACTGTTGGGGAAAAACAGTTTGTTGGGAATGAGTTTTTTAGGGCGTTACCAAATAAACATTGATGATAAATCCCAAATGATTACGCTGTTTAAAAAATAAGGCGCTCTGTGAATAGAGTGGTGGGCAAACAAAGTCTGCCCACCCGGTTGATACATACTTTATTAACTCTTTGAATCTTTTTTGGTCTTCTTTACCGCTTTCTTTTCTTTGGGACTCAGTGCGGGTTTTTTCTTGTCTTCTTTATTGCTTTTTTGTTCTTTGCTCATGGCGTTTGCTCCAACTAGTTGAGGGGTTTCTAAAAACTCATGCAGATGACATCGGCATGCCAATATTTTAAAGATTACCAAGGCAACGCTTGATTGCCAAATACAGAAAACGAAGCATACTCTTATCCTCCAAAAAGAACAACTTTAGGCGGATGTAGAAAATACCTAACTCCCATGCTCCGGCACCACTGCCCACAGTTAAGCGCAAGTTGTTTAAAAAACGGGAGTGCAATCGCTTTAGCTATTGCCTGTAAAAACAGCTAAAGCGGTTTTACTCCAGCATCCGGTACTGGCATTCCCACACCGGCGCTTGGGAACGATAGGATGCCGTTAAGATAAGCGCAATTTGTTAAAAAAACCGGAGTGCAATCGCTTCAGCTATTGCCTGTAAAAACAGCTAAAGCGGTTTTACTCCGGGGGAACCGAATAGTGTCGTGTTTTTTAAATCGCTTGCTTAATCCGCGCTAAAGCATTTTGCAGATTAGCCATGCTGGTGGCAATTGAAATACGGATATGGCCTTCGGAACCAAATGCAGAACCGGGAACCAAGGCAACACCGGCTTTTTCGATTAAATAATCAGAAAATTCCAAATCATTGTTAATGCCATCCAAGCGGGCAATCAGTTTTTCTATATTGGGAAATACATAAAAAGTGCCGTCAGTTTCAAGACATTCAACGCCATCAATACTGTTCAGTTCTGCAACGACATAATCATGACGTTTTTTAAACTCAACACACATGTTGGTTATAAAGCTTTGGTCGCCGGTTAAGGCCGCTTCCGCAGCGTATTGTGAAATAGACGTAGGATTGGAGGTGCTTTGTGACTGAATGGTACACATGGCTTCAATCAAATCAGCCGGGCCTGCGGCATAACCGATACGCCATCCGGTCATTGAATACGCTTTGGACACGCCATTCATAACTACCGTGCGGTCATAAAATTCTGGATGTGCGTTTAAAATATTAACAAACGAGCCTTGATTCCAAAGAATATGCTCATACATATCATCGGTGGCGATAATAATATTGGGGAAATCCGTCAACACATCACCCAGCGCTTTTAGTTCTTCCAAACTATAGGCAACACCGGAAGGATTGGACGGACTGTTAATAAAAATTAACCGGGTTTTATCGGTAATAGCGGCACGTAGTTGTTCAGGGGAAATTTTAAAATGTTGTGCCTGTGTGGTTTCAATAATAACCGGCACACCATCCGCCAATAACACCATATCAGGGTATGAAACCCAGTAAGGCGCAGGAATAATCACTTCATCGCCGGGGTTAATCATGGCCTGAGTCAGATTGTACGAACTTTGTTTACCGCCGCAAGAAACCAGAATTTGTTTGGGCGTGTAATCAAGACCGTTATCGTTTTTATATTTTTCGATAATGGCTTTTTTTAGACTGGCAGTCCCGTCTACGGCCGTGTATTTGGTGAATCCCTTGGCCATTGCATCGACGGCGGCGGCTTTAATGTGGTCTGGTGTGTCAAAGTCGGGTTCGCCTGCGCCAAGGCCGATAATGTCTTTACCGGCGGCACGCATTTGAGCGGCTCTGGCAGTAATTGCCAAGGTAGGTGAAGGTTTAACTGCTTTGACTCTGTTAGAAAGTGTGATAATCATATTCCGCCGTGTAAAATGTAATTTATAAATGACGGCAATTATACGCTATGTAGAGTGGCTTGCTAATAACCCGATGTTAAAAAAGAGCATTAAATGACTCCCTCTCCAAAGGGAGAGGGTTGGGGTGAGGGGAAATTCCTCCTTCATACCGGATCGTCTCTATTATTAAGAAAGAATCTTCATCACCGAGAAACAAGTTAAGTGAAAAAACAATTTAAACTCCACAGCCGATTTCAACCCGCCGGCGACCAGCCCACCGCCATAAAAGCCTTGATTGAAGGGTTGAGTGATGGTGAGGTACATCAAACCCTGTTGGGCGTAACCGGTTCCGGAAAAACCTTCACCATTGCCAATGTCATCAATCAAGTGCAACGTCCGGCGATGATTATGGCACCCAATAAAACCTTGGCCGCACAGTTATACGGTGAAATGAAAGAGTTTTTTCCGGAAAACAGCGTCGAGTATTTTGTCTCCTATTATGACTATTATCAGCCGGAAGCTTATGTGCCGGCCTCCGATACCTTTATAGATAAAGATGCCGCGATTAATGAACATATTGAACAAATGCGTCTGTCAGCGACCAAGGCGTTAATTGAAAGAGGCGATACCATTATTGTTGCAACCGTTTCGGCGATTTATGGCTTGGGCGAACCGGAATCGTACTTTCAGATGGTGTTGCATCTGGTCAAAGGTGACATCATTAATCAACGGGATATTTTGCGCCGCTTGGCAGAAATGCAATATACCCGCAATGATCTGGAATTGCGTCGGGCGACTTACCGGGTGCGTGGCGAAGTGATTGATATTTTTCCGGCTGAATCGGAGCAGGAGGCATTACGGGTCGAATTATTTGATGATGAAGTGGAGCGTTTGTCTTTGTTTGATCCGTTAACCGGTGAAATAATCCGGCGACTGGTACGCTATACCGTTTATCCAAAAAGCCATTACGTGACGCCGCGCGAGCAGTTATTAACCGCCGTTGAAGCCATTAAAATTGAGCTGATAGAGCGTCTACAACACTTGCGTTCCTTAAATAAACTGGTAGAAGCGCAACGACTGGAACAACGCACGCTGTTTGATATTGAAATGATCCTGGAGGTGGGTTATTGCTCCGGCATTGAAAACTATTCCCGGTATTTGTCAGGCAGGGCATCCGGCGAATCACCGCCCACCATGTTTGATTATTTACCGGATGATGCTCTGGTGATTGTTGATGAAAGCCATGTCACCATACCGCAGATTGGCGCGATGTATAAAGGCGACAGGTCGCGTAAGGAAACCCTGGTTGCATACGGCTTTAGATTACCGTCGGCGCTGGATAATCGCCCGTTAATGTTTGCAGAATTTGAAGCCAAATCACCGCAACGCATTTATATTTCGGCCACCCCCGGCCCTTATGAAAAAGAACATTCCGGCGTTTTTGCAGAACAAGTGGTCAGACCCACCGGCTTGCTTGATCCGGTTGTGGAAGTGCGTCCGGCAACCAATCAGGTGGATGATTTGTTGTCAGAAATCAATCTGCGAGTCAGCGTAAAAGAACGCGTGCTGGTGACCACCCTGACCAAAAGAATGTCGGAAGATTTAACAGAATACTTGTCGGAACATGGCGTGCGTGTGCGTTATTTACATTCTGATATTGATACCGTGGAACGGGTCGAAATTATTCGGGATTTGCGCCTGGGGAAATTTGATGTACTGGTCGGTATCAATTTGTTACGCGAAGGCCTGGATATTCCCGAAGTGTCTTTGGTGGCCATACTGGATGCCGATAAAGAAGGTTTTCTGCGCTCCGTGGTGTCTCTGGTACAAACGATTGGACGGGCTGCCAGAAACATTAACGGCAAAGCCATTTTGTATGGCGACAAGATTACCCGTTCCATGCAACAGGCGATTGATGAAACCGAACGCCGCCGCGAAAAGCAGCACGAGTTTAACCTTAAACACGGTATTGAACCGGCCACCATTCTTAAATCCATCACCGACATTATGCAGGTTGCCATTCCCGGCTCTGGCACAACCTCTGGAAAAGCACTAGGTAAAGTGGCCGAATATTCGGCAGACTATAAAACCATGACCCCTAAACAACTGGGTAAAAAACTCAAACAACTGGAAGATGATATGTACCGCTATGCGAAAAATCTGGAATTTGAGCAAGCCGCCAGAATCAGGGATGAAATTAAGGTCGTGCAAGAGCAGTTATTGATTTAATCTAATGATGGCTACCAACTTAAAGATATTACAGACCACGAAGAAAAGCCAAAGCAAATAATTCACCACGAAGACACGAAGTTTACGAAGAAAAACCAAAGCAAAATCTTCGTGTTCTTCGTGTCTTCGTGGTGAAATGTCTTAAATAGTTATGGACAGCCGTACAAAATGCGCGTTATTCTGCCATTTTTAAAATAGCCTCAGAGGTCGTCATGACACTTACGCCAGCCTTGTTACCCGGTATTATCGAAGCTATAGCCGAGGTAATCGAAAAAAATGCCGAAGAAATAACGGCGTTGGATCAAGCGATTGGTGACGGCGATCATGTGATTAATTTACAACGCGGCATACAAGCATTAATGGCGCAACGCGACGAACTAAGCCAACTGGATTGGGCAGCTGCCTGGCAAAAAATCGGCATGACCTTAATGACAGCCGTAGGAGGTGCATCAGGTTCTCTGTATGGCACTTTATTTATAGCGTTAAGCAAAGCCGCGCGTGAGCAATCTTTAAACCTGCAAAGCTTTGCCGATGTGTTTACCCAAGGCGTAGAGGCCGTTAAACAGCGCGGCAAAGCGGTTGCCGGGGAAAAAACCCTGCTGGATGTTTATATTCCCGTGGCGGAATACTTGCAAACAGCCGCCGCAAATTCCGCTGCCTTAGCTGAGGTATTGGCCAATGTCTCGCGTGTTGCCATTGCAGGCATGGAGTCAACCCGCGATATGCTGGCCACCAAAGGCCGCGCATCGTTTTTGCAAGAACGCAGCTTGGGTCATATTGATGCCGGCGCTAAAACCGGCCAATTAATGATTTGTGCCATTAATGAAGTATTGATCCGGCAGTTAAATCCCCCAGCGTAAAGCAGTGCTATAAACGGCTACCAACTTAAGGCGGATAACGATGTAAGCCGCTTGCGCTGCGATTGCCAGTTCTACTAAATGATTATCGGCTTCGTCACGCAAATTGAGCCGTCATAAATAGCGGGCATCAACGGCTTTACAAACTTGTGCAAAACCATCCAGAAATTCCATTAACGTTTTCGTTAGTCGCGACGTGGGCGTCGCTCCCACGGTGGGAGCGACGCCCACGGCGCGACTATAGTTATTCTGCCTGCTTTGCAAGCAGTAACGGCGTTACTTCTGCCAGCCAACTTTTGGGCTACCCACTTAAGGCTGGACAAGCCCGCAAGGCTTAACTTTGGCAGCACGCAGAAAATATCCTCCCAAGATACGCCTAGTTCCCACGCTCCAGCGTGGGAACGATAGGGTGGGGTTATTTATTGCGAGTTATAGAGTGACTTAGAAGTAAAGCAACATTCAGCTCCATCTCCCTCCGGGAGAGGGTTGGGGTGAGGGTGATCGAATGTCGCTTTACTTCTACATGGCTCTATACCTTTAAACTGTCCCGCCTTAAGTGGGTAGCCCGCCTTTTTTTGAGCTGTACACTACTGTTGCCCCAAAATGAAGGGTGCCACAATTATTGCCTTTTTCATGGTTAATAACTCTATCATGTAAACAATGTATGCTTTAATAGACGCAATTTAAGTAAGTATTCACCTCCCCCTTTGAAAAAGGGGGAATGAGGGGGATTTATCTAATAAAATCTCCCCTAACCCCTCTTTGTTAAAGAGGGGGACTGAATAATTACCAATTTAAAGCTTTAGGGAAAACCATGTCAGACGAACAACGCCGCCAGTTACAGCAACAACTTTGGAATATCGCCAACACCTTACGCGGCAAGATGGGGGCTGATGAATTTAGGGACTACATTTTAGGCTTCATCTTTTACAAATACCTGTCAGAAAAGATCCATCTATACGCCGACTCAATACTTGAAGAAGACGGTATTAAATTCGCCAGTTTGGATGAAAATACTGAAGAAGGCACAGAATATATAAAAGAAGTTAAAGACGCCTGCGTTAAAGAACTGGGCTACTTTTTAAAACCCTCGGAACTGTTCCACGCCGTTGCCTTAAAAGGCAACAACCAGATGGATACCCTCGCTCAAGGTGACGGCCATAACTTTATCCTGCAAGACCTGACCCGCATCTTAAAAAACATTGAACAAAGCACACTCGGCACCGACAGCGCCGATGACTTTAACAACTTGTTTGAAGACCTGGATTTAACGTCTTCAAAACTTGGCAACAACGAAAAAGCCAAAAACGAACTGGTTACCAAGGTATTGATACACCTGGATCAGATCGACTTTAATTTAAAAGACATTACCGCCGATGTCCTGGGTGACGCTTATGAATATCTGATTGGTCAATTTGCCAGTAGCGCCGGTAAAAAAGCCGGTGAATTTTACACCCCGCCGCAAGCTTCAACCTTGTTGGCCAAACTGGTGACCTGCCAAAATAAAAAGCCCAAAAACGTGTATGACGCAACCTGTGGCAGTGGCTCGCTCTTGCTTCGGGTTAAAAAAGAAATCGCGCAAGACTACAAAATCAAAATATACGGGCAAGAACTCAACCGCACCACCTACAACTTGGCCCGCATGAATATGATTTTGCATGATGTCCATTATGCCGACTTTGATATTCGCCAGGAAAACACGCTTGAGCATCCTCAGCATCTGGATTTACGCTTTGATGCCATTGTTGCCAATGTCCCGTTTTCTACCCATTGGCACCCAAGCCCGTTGATGATGAGCGATGACCGCTTCAGTGTCTACGGCAAACTGGCACCCGCCACAAAAGCGGATTTGGCTTTCGTCCAGCACATGCTTTTTCAACTGGCCGACGATGGCACCATGGCTTGTATTCTTCCGCACGGTGCCTTATTTAGAGGCGCAGCCGAAGGCCATATCCGCCAGTACATCATTGAACAACTCAATTGTCTGGATGCCGTCATTGGCTTACCGGCCAATATATTCTATGGCACCACTATTCCCACCTGCGTGCTGGTATTCAAGAAATGCCGCAAACATCCCGATGATATTTTATTCATTGATGCCAGTCAGCACTTTGAGAAAGTCAAAACTCAAAATAAACTGTTACCGGAACACATCGACAACATTGTGTCCGCGTATGTTAACCGCACCAATGTACCCAAATACAGCCATGTCGCTTCCTTAGAGGACATTAAAGCCAACGATTACAACCTGAATATTCCGCGTTACGTTGATACCTTTGAAGCCGAAGATGCCATTGATTTAAACGCCATTGCCGAACAACTCATAGCATTGGAACAAACCGGTAAAACTACGGATGCCACCATTGCCGCGTTTTGTTTGGAATTAGGCATTAAACCGCCGTTTGCGGTTGCTTAACGCCTTATGATAGTGCCACCTCGGTGGCCAATATCAGTGTGCATACAGATAACCCACTGAAAGAAAAAGAATTAAGTTAAAATTCAGTTATTAAGAATTATTTAACAACTGCCCTAGACAGCAAACCCTATAACTTCATGCTAAATTATGACATTGAATTTTTGGAGATAATAAAATGCACCTAGATGAGCAACTACAACAACATCTTTTTTCATTACCAATGGCGTTAAAAGCTGAGGTTTTAGATTTTGTCTTGTTTTTAGAGCAGAAACAGGAAAGGCAGGCGAAAGACCATTTAAAAGCCCTCATGTCGTCGGTGCCTGCTTCTGTCAACCTGGCGGATGAATTGATAGCTGATAGACGACTGGAAGCCGAAAAAGAACAAAAGGACAGGACTAAATGATATTAAATGCCTGAACAACCCCTAATAGACGCGCAAGCAAAAATTGTTGGAGAAAGATCATGTTAAAAAGTTATGAAGCTATTTATACCAATAATCAATTGAATTGGTTAAATTCAAAGCCTAATGTTGATAATGTAAAGGTTCTGGTTATTTTTGAAGAATATATTTCAAATACCCCTGTAATAAAGAACTCTATAAAAAACCTTAAAGGGTTGGTGCCTAAGCCAGAAAAATCAATAAGCTTGGATGAGATGAAACAGGCCATAGAACTGGAAGGGGCAAAACGTTGATTGGCTTAGATACCAATGTTTTAATCCGCTACATCGTTCAAGATGATGAAAAACAATCTACATTAGCGACAGCGTTTATTGAAAACCAATGTTCAGCCGAAAATCCTGCCTTTATTAATGAAATAACGTTATGCGAAGTGGTCTGGGTTTTAAAACGTGCTTACCGATATGATAAAGCGATTATTTTAAATGTGCTTAAGCACTTGCTAAATAGTAATGACTTACAGCTTGCTTCATATCAGGCCGTTGTTCTGGCTTATGAGGATTATGAACAGGGCAAAGCCGATTTTTCAGATTATTTAATTGCGCGTATCAATCAAAAAGCAGGCTGTCAGATGACGGTTTCATTTGATAAAAAGGCGTGTGATAGTCAGAATTTCAAACTGCTGGATGAATTATGAAGGTGCCACGATTAAGGTTTAAGGAGTTTAGTGGGGCTTGGGAAGTTAAAGAACTTGGAAATGAAACGGAATGGAGTTCAGGTGGAACGCCCTCAAAACAAGTTGAATCTTATTGGGATGGTAGTATTCCTTGGATTAGCGCTTCATCAATGCGAGGTTTTAAATATTTCAATTCTGATTTAAAAATTACTAGAGAAGGATTATCAAGCGGCTCAAAATTAGCATTAAAAGGTTCTTTGTTGCTTCTGGTTCGAGGAAGTATGTTATTTAATAAAATTCCAGTCGGAATTGCAACAAAAGACGTTGCGTTTAACCAAGATGTAAAATCAATAAAACCCAAAGAGTCACTGAAATCTGAATTTCTTTTATATTGGTTTTTATCTTCAGAACATAAGCTTCTAAATATGGTTTCAGGTACTGGCATCGGTGCAGGCAAACTTGATACTCAAGATTTATTGGCTATGGATTTATGTATTCCGGCAATTAAAGAACAAACCAAAATCGCCAACTTTCTCACGGCGGTAGATGAAAAAATAACTCAAATCACACAAAAAGCCGACTTGTTAGCGCGTTACAAAAAAGGCGTAATGCAGCAGATATTTAGCCAACAACTACGATTTAAAGATGATAACGGACAAGAGTTTCCTGAGTGGGAGCTCATAGAATTAGAAAAGATAGCGTTTAAAGTAACATTGAAAAATAAAGATTTTACTATATCCCATGTTTTGACCAATTCAGCAACTCAAGGAATTGTGAACCAAGCAGATTATTTTGACCGTGACATTGCTAATCAAAATAATTTGGGAGGTTATTACGTTGTTGAAGTAGATGATTTTGTTTATAACCCAAGAATTTCTAGTAATGCGTTAGTTGGACCAATTAAAAGAAACAATCTAATAAGGGGCGTAATGTCACCTTTGTACACGGTTTTTAGATTCAAAATGGGTGAATTGACTTATTTTGAGCAATATTTTGAAACAACTCATTGGCACGACTATATGAAGAGCGTTTCCAATAGTGGAGCGCGTCATGACCGAATGAATATCACAAACGAGAGTTTTTTGGGTTTGCCGGTTCCATATCCATCTCTTGCAGAACAAACCAAAATCGCCAATTTTCTCACCAGCCTTGATGATAAAATCGGTCATAATCAGACTCAACTTAATGCCCTAAAACAGTACAAGCAAGGCTTGTTGCAACAGCTATTTGTTTAATATTACGGAGTAAAGCCATGACCACAATCACCCTGGATGACGCATTAATTAACGAAATGATTGCCGTTGGTCATTTTAACAATGCCCAAGAAGCACTGACAAAAATAATAGCCTTTTACTTGCAGCAACATGAACAACAACCTACTTTTTTTGAACAACTCTGTTTGACAGATGACTTAATGCCCTGAAGCAACAAAAACAAGGTTTGTTACATTAACCCTTAACGTAAGGTAATAACATCATGATTCAAGACGACATCATCAACGAATTGCAATACATCCCCGAAACCAGGCTAAGTGAACGTATTTATTCACCCCCCCCTTTGAAAAAGGGGGATTGAGGGGGATTTATCTAATAAAATCTCCCCTAAC
>JBAXTQ010000002.1:0-69385 GCA_037130115.1 Methylococcaceae bacterium | reverse complement strand
AATTATAATGAAATTCTACCCTAAATTGGTAAAGCATTCTTCGGAAATCACCTTATGATCACGCAGTAATTGTTGATCAATCGGCGTAGTACCAAACTCATTAATAATCACCGCAGATTTGGGCGCATGGCTTAATAACCGATTGAGTAAAGTGGTTTTTCCACTCCCCAAAAAACCGCTGATAATAAATACCGGGATACGTTCAATGACTTTAGAGGATGGCTTCATGCGCGTTAACCTGTTAAATGACCCGACATGCGTCTAATGATTCATAAATTTCGAGCTTTGGCAAATTACGGCCAATAAATACCAGTACCGACTCGCGCACTTCATTTTTCGGCCAAAAAGCCCCAAGATCTTCTGTCAACAGCATGTGTACCCCTTGGTAAATCAGTTTTTGTTCACAACCTGCGATATGTAAAATACCTTTGTAACGTAATAAATCATTGCCGTATTTTCTAATCATAATATCCATGAAAGCCATATATTTTACAGCGTCCAAGGCCTTGTCAGTCCTAAAAACAAAGGATGTGATACCCGCATCGTGTTCATGACTGACATCGTCCAGAAAATCGGGTTCAATATCCAAAATGGCATTAAGATTAAAGCCGCGTATATCAAGAATTTTACTGATGTCGGTTTTGCCAAAATGAACCTGCGAGATAGGGGCTCTGGCATTGATTGCACGTAATCTTGCTTCCAACTCACTAACTTCTGCCGGTGTTATCAAGTCGGTCTTGGATACCAATAAACGATCGGCAAAGCCAACCTGTTCTTCTGCCTCATGATTTTCGTCAAGTTGTTTAAGGGCATGCTTGGCATCTACGACCGTAATAATCGCATCAAGCAAATAATATTCACTAATCTCTTCTTCAACAAAAAACGTTTGCGCAACCGGAGCAGGGTCGGCAAGGCCGGTTGTCTCTATAATAACCCGCTCAAAATGCAACTCTCCTCTGTCGCGTTTCTCGGCTAACTCACCCAAAATACGCACCAAATCACCGCGTACGGTGCAACAAATACAGCCATTGTTCATTTCAACGATTTGCTCTTCACCTTGAATAAGCAAGTCATTATCAATACCGGCTTCGCCGAATTCATTTTCAATAACGGCAATACGGTGGCCATGATTCTCGGACAGAATACGATTTAAAAGGGTCGTTTTTCCGGCACCTAAAAAACCTGTTAAAATCGTGACGGGTACGGGTGTAGAGGGGGTATTATTAAACATTAAGCAGTCCTGTGAGTTATAAATAGTTATTGGGTACGCACCGTGCGTAAGTTTTCTAGCCAAAATCGAGCGTTAACAATAACCGACGCGGCAATGCCTGATTGACCTGCGGCGAGCGGTGTACTGCGCCGTGCTGTTCATTACCTTCCCAGGCATTGCCTTTCAGTAAGCCTACCGCGTAAGTCGGCATGATATGAACAGCATCAGGGTCTAAAATAAGTCCGGAATGTTCATCCATGAGTCCGGCAGATGCGCTGCCTAATTTTATATGATCAACATAAACATCCTCCAGCCATTCGGTTCCCATACCGCCATAAGTACAAACCAGGCGACAAGTAACCGAATCCACATGAAAACGTGGACACATAGGATTATCGAGTGTGCGCAATCGCAATCCCACCCGCTTTAAATCAAATAAATCACTAAAGATTACCGCCAGACGGCCAACATCCATGCAAAAATCACGGTAACCCGGTAAATGCTCTGCGTTTTTAATCAGGTGTGAAAAATCAAATTCAGACGGTTTAATATTCTCAACAAAGCTGACTTCATTTTTTGTTGACAACAAGGTGTTAATAAAATTTTCCAGCGCACTATCAACTGATCGTTTGACTATACAAATATTGATATCCGACTCATAGATAGCTGACAAATCAGCCAGTTCGTCAGAAAGAAACGCGTGCGCATATCGAGGAATGGAAATAGATTGTAAATTAGCCACCATGGCAGGCCTCATTGACTCAGTAACGTGTTTTCAAGAATGATAACTGACTGCATAAAGCCAATCCCCAAGCCAAAAATAGTGGTTTGTCCCACCAGATTGGCTATCGAAGAATGCTCATGCAGCGCGGGTATCATGTCGGTAGCGGCAATATAAATAAAACCGCCGGCAGCAATCGGTAACAAAAAAACCAGCGATGACTCAGCCAACTGGCCGAACAACAAGGCAAAGACAGCACCAACTACTACGGTCAGTGAACAATAAAAATTGTACAACACCGCTTTGGCCGGCGAATAACCGCCATAGACCAAGGCCCCAACATCGCCTATTTCTTGTGGAATTTCATGGGCAATAATCGCCAAGGTCGTGGTAAAGCCCAGCACGGGATCTACCAAAAAACTGCCGCCTATCAAAATACCGTCGACAAAATTATGTACGGCGTCGCCCATTAGATTCATCTTGGCGATCGGGCGAATATCATCCGATTGGCCTGGCAGATGAATGTGATGGTCATGACGCCAGCGCACCAGTTTTTCCAGTATAAAGAATAAAAACATACCCAGCAGCACTGTTAAACAGACGGTGGAGATTGACCCTTGCCGCTGAACGGCATCCGGAATCAGGTGAATAAAAGCATCGCCCAACAATACGCCTACCGCCAACGCAACCAGATAAGGAATAACGCGCCTAAGACGTTCCGGTTCAATCCACAAAGCAAACAGACCTGACAAGGAAGTGATACTAACCAAAAAACTCGCGCCGATAGCGCCCGCAACTACTTCAAAGGAAAGATTCATCGTTGTTTATTACCTGAACAAGTTGCTTGGGGCAGCGTATTTTTGTGTCCCGTAAATAAAATCGGCAAGTGCCTTGGGCAACAGGTGCATGCACATCTCTACTAACATCACACACAACACTAAAATAAAAAAATGCCCAACCAGCCGATTTAAAGGTTTGCCATCAGTCCGTAGCCATAACAACCCCGAACTAATTAACAAGATGGCACCTGTCGTATGTATTACGAAATCAAGATTGCTCATCAGCCAACCATACCGGAAAAGCATCCGGATAGGTTTCCCAAACAGCTTTACCGGCCGCCAACTCACTGTCCGTCAACAAACACTGATCCAATTCCTGACGCGCTTGATCGACATTAATATTTTGGCCAATAAAAACCAACTCCTGCCGACAATCGCCAAAAGGTATTTGCCAGTTGGACTGAATATCAGCGATCATTTCTTCAGGCCATTCTGCTTCTGGCACAGATGCCCACCAACGACCGGCGCAGCCATGCTGCATGGTGCCACCCGCTTGTGACCAGTTCCCTACCCAGTCCGGTCTTGTTGCCAACCAGAAAAAGCCTTTGGAGCGTAGCAACGTGCCGTTATTCCAATCGTCTCGGTGCAGATAATCGTAAAAACGTGTGGTATGGAACGGTCGACGGGCGTTATAAGCGAAACAACCAATACCGTATTCTTCTGTTTCAGGCTGATGCGTTCCACGCATTTCTTGCAACCACCCGGGTGACTGCTCTGCTTGCTCAAAGTTAAAGCGACCGGTGTTCAACAATTTATGCAGTGGCGCGTTACCCATAATCATCGGGATAATCTCGGCATCCCGATTTAGGGATTTAAGAATGGCTAATAAATTAGCCAGCTCGTCAGTACACACCAAATCGGCTTTTGAAATTAAAATAACGTTACAAAACTCAATCTGCTCGACCAGTAGATCAGCGATATTACGCTCGTCATCAATACCCAACTCGGCATTAATATCTTTTAGTGATTGCGCTTCCAGATAATCACGCATGAAATTAACGGCATCAACGACCGTCACCATCGTGTCCAGTCTGGCAATATCCGATAAACTGACACCGTCATCATCACGAAAGGTAAACGTTTCGGCAATCGGCATAGGCTCTGCGATACCGGTTGATTCAATCAGTAAATAATCAAAGCGATCAGCCTTTGCCAATTGTGCAATTTCCACCAACAAATCCTCCCGCAAGGTGCAACAAATGCAGCCATTACTCATTTCTACCAATTTTTCTTCGGTGTGATTAAGGACTCCTTCGTTTTTAACGAGCGCGGCATCGATATTAATTTCACTCATGTCATTGACAATTACAGCTATTTTTAAACCTTCGCGATTGGCAAGAATATGGTTAAGCAGTGTGGTTTTACCAGCGCCTAAGAAGCCGGATAAAACCGTAACGGGTAATAGTTTATTAGTCATAAATGTTTTTTAGCGAGTTCTTATGTAGCTGTCGGTTAACTTTTATTGAGCATAGCCAAGTAATTCGCCCGCTTTATTAATAGCGATAACGTATAAGGAGCGGCTTGGGTGTTTTTGACACGCTTGGTGATTTCGATGGCTTTATAGATTTTTGATACTTTCATTATTAATTCACCCTGAATAAAATAGAACTTTAAGAGACTTTTCTTGCCATGATACGGTGATAAAACACCTCAACTGACATTGGCAAAACTGTTACCGCCACGACCAGGAAGACACAAAATCGTTTTTTGTATCCATAGATGCTATGTAACTATTCAGTCCCCCTTTTTCAAAGAGGGGCAATCATTTTTTGCAAGCCACGCATCACAAACAAATACTTGGCAATGCCTCAATTCGTCAAAAACGTATAGCAAGCGAAAAGCCGCATCAAAGTGTTATGTTATATTATAACATTTATTTAATAGCGTCAATTATCAACTTTATAAAATGTACAGAAACCAAGACGTTCTCACACTTGCTTGGTAAACAACCGAAAAACTAAAGGTTTCGGGCGCTGCCAAAAAATGCCTGCGCATCAATGCCAAGATCATCAGCCAACCCCTGCCTGTTTATGTAGCGAGGGTGGAATGGTTACAAATAGTCGCTTAAAGCGTCCCTGTTAAGGTAACACCATCTGCTTTTTGCAATTAACATCGCGTAGATCGGGTTAGCGACAGCGTAACCCGACAAATCAAAGTGTCTTTTTGCAACTATTAGCATTTTTCGTGATAAAAAGTGTCAACTACTTTTGGACTTCTATGAAGGATGCCCTTTTTTTGATATTTTAAAATTGTAAAATCTGATATAACGATTAAAATGTAGCCTCTTTTTGAGGAAAACATGAAAAAATATAATTTATCAATAATGGTGGTTCTTTCTGTAGTAGCCACCGGGTGCGCGTCTATAAGTGGCTGGCATCCGATTGTCGATCCTCGCATGGACAAACATTCAGAAACCGTTCAACGCGACATGATAGAGTGTAAGGAATTGGCAAAACAAGCATCCGATATCACGAAAGAAGTTGCTATGGGCGCAGGTGTTGGTGCAGTTACTGGTGCAGCGGGTGGCGCAGCTGTTGGTGCTATAGCGGGCAGTGCTGCAACAGGTGCCGCTGCTGGTGCTATTTTGGCTATTCCTGCCGGATTATGGGAAGGTTATAAAGCCAACGAGGACTTTAAACGATCATTCAGAACCTGTATGCGTCAGCGCAACCATACACTGGTCAACTAAAGGCAAGGCAACTCGCAATAAATAAGTCCCCGATTTATAGTCTCCACACGCCTTGGGCACCGTTTTGTAAGAGTGGTTCATACCCGCGATGGCTTCATTAGATCGCGAGCATGACCCGTTCCTGGACTTGTTAAGGCGGTGGCGTCACAACGTTGAGGGATATTTATTGCGCGTTACTAACGCCCCAAATCGCGACGAGGGCGTCGCTCCTACGAAGCGCAAATGAAAAAACCAGGAAAAAAGGGCCGGTCTTAAAAAAAAGGGAAAAAAAGGGGTCAGGTCTTGCATAATTATATATTTAATAAGCTAAAGTGTTTTGGGAGAGGGGAATAAAGAAAAATCCAACGCAAATCAACGATAAATACTTCAATATTTTTTACAAGACCGAAAGAGTCAACGCAAAAACAAAGGCAATAATCAAAAAAATAGTAAATATCCCTTTTTTGGAAAGCCCTGCTTTTATCTGATTTAGTTCGTCCTTTAACGCTTGCTTGCTATCATCGGCGTTAAGTATTCGTTTGCATCGCCCACGAAACGAATGCTTTTCTTCATTAGCCTCCTCTTCCGCAATAAGCTCTGCCAGGGTCGAATAAAAATTGCCGCATTCGGGACACCTTATATCAAAGTCTTTACGTTCATAACCACAGGCCTGACATGGGTTCATTTTGTACTCCTTAAATTATTTTTTGAATAAGCAGAAATTTTATACTTAACCCATCCACAAGATAAGCACTTCTGTGTGATTTTTTAAAATCAGTGCTTAAAGATGTTGAATAACACCATTTTTTGTCGGTACATCCTGCGTGCTGCTGTAGTTGACGCAGTTGATCACGTCGTATCTAATGACCGCAGGTACAAAATCCTCTGTTATTAGCACGTATTTTTACAAGTGGATTTACTCCGCTATATTTGTTTTTTATAAAACCATAAGCCGTTTACTGTTAAGACAATTTTGCATGAAAACACGGTTTTGTTAATCGTATTAACCGATAAGGCATTCATTTTTTAACACGGTTTGATTATTTTGCTATCATGGTAACCGGTTTTTTGATTTTAGTACCCTATTACAGTCTTTGTACTAAAGGGCTGAATAGAATTTTCAAGTCTTAATGGTGGGACTTATTTTCCCCAAAAAACTATCGAACATGTGAAGACAACGATTAAAGAGAACATTTTTAATGCGCACAAGGCTATGTATCGCCAATTTTCCGATTTTATATCGTTAATTAGGGCGCTCAATAAAGCCTGTTCACTCTACAAGTTACCCATTTTAAATAATCTCTAAGGAGTTAGTCATGCTAGAACAATACCGCAAACATGTTGAAGAACGCGCCGCTGAAGGCGTTGTGCCTAAACCACTTGATGCAGGGCAAATGGCTGCTTTGGTTGATTTGCTTAAAAATCCGCCCAAAGGCGAAGAAGAATTTATTCTTAATCTGTTGGCTAATCGGGTTCCTGCCGGTGTTGATGAAGCGGCTTACATTAAAGCAGGCTTTCTGGCGGCCATTGCCAAAGGTGAAGTGAGTTCACCTATTTTAACCGCCGCTGATGCGACAGAATTATTGGGCACCATGCTGGGCGGTTATAACATTACCCCCTTGATAGACTTGCTCGACACCCCTGCCCTGGCTCCTATTGCCGTTAAAGGTTTGTCTCATACCTTATTGGTATTTGATGCGTTTCATGATGTTCAGGAAAAAGCCGATGCCGGCAATGACTTTGCCAAACAAGTGATTCAATCCTGGGCAGATGCAGAATGGTTTACCAGCAAACCACGCACGCCCGAAAAATTAACGGTGACCGTTTTTAAAGTCACCGGCGAAACCAATACTGACGATTTGTCGCCTGCACCGGATGCATGGTCCAGACCGGATATTCCGTTACATGCCAAAGCCATGTTAAAAATGCCAAGAGAAGGCATTACCAATGCGGAGCTTCAAATTGAAGAACTGCAAACCAAAGGCTTTCCCGTTGCTTATGTGGGGGATGTGGTAGGTACTGGATCATCCCGCAAATCAGCGACCAACTCCGTATTATGGTTTATCGGTAATGACATTCCTTTTATACCCAATAAACGTGATGGCGGCGTTTGTATCGGCAGCAAAATTGCACCCATCTTCTTTAACACAATGGAAGATTCAGGTGCCTTACCGTTTGAATGTGATGTGACTCATCTGGCGATGGGTGATGTTATTGATATTTATGTCTATGAAGGCGTTATTAAACGCCATGCTTGTCCTGAGCTTGCCGAACGGGATAGTGATGAAGTGATCTGCACCTTTGCCTTAAAAACGGATGTTATTCTTGATGAAGTCCGTGCCGGTGGACGTATTCCGTTAATTATTGGACGGGGATTGACTGATCGTGCACGCAAAGCCTTGGGTCTGGAGGCGTCTACGGTGTTCCTGCGTCCGGTTGATGAAAAAGACAGCGGCAAGGGTTTTACCCTGGCGCAAAAGATCGTGGGCAAAGCCTGTGGCGTTGTCGGCGTTCGCCCCAATACTTACTGCGAACCGCACATGACTACAGTTGGCTCGCAAGATACGACCGGCCCCATGACTCGTGACGAATTGAAAGATTTGGCCTGTTTAGGTTTTTCAGCGGATCTGGTATTGCAATCCTTCTGTCATACCGCCGCTTACCCCAAGCCGGTTGATGTCGTTATGCAACATACCCTGCCGGATTTTATAATGAATCGCGGCGGCGTATCTTTGCGCCCTGGCGACGGTATTATTCATTCCTGGTTAAACCGGATGTTATTGCCTGATACCGTCGGCACCGGCGGTGATTCGCATACCCGCTTTCCCTTGGGTATTTCTTTTCCGGCCGGCTCGGGTTTGGTGGCTTTTGCAGCCGCTACCGGGGTTATGCCGCTGGATATGCCGGAATCGGTATTGGTTCGTTTTACCGGTGAAATGCAGCCAGGTATTACGCTGCGTGATATGGTTAATGCCATTCCCTATGCCGCCATACAGCGCGGTTTGCTGACGATTGATAAAACCGGCAAGAAAAATGTGTTTTCCGGACGTATTTTGGAAATTGAAGGCTTGCCCAATTTAAAGGTCGAGCAAGCGTTTGAATTATCTGATGCTTCAGCGGAACGTTCAGCGGGTGGTTGTACGATTCGTTTAAGTGAAGCGCCGATACGGGAATATCTAAATTCCAATATTACCTTGTTGAAATGGATGATTGCTGAAGGTTATGGCGATGTACGCACCCTTGAGCTGCGCATTAAAAGTATGAAAGAATGGCTGGCTAATCCGGTATTACTGGAACCGGATGCTGATGCGGAATACTTTGAAATCATCGAAATTAACATGAGTGACATCAAGGAGCCGCTGTTGGCGTGTCCTAATGATCCCGATGATATAAAAACCCTTTCCGCTGTCGCCGGAACCAAGATTGACGAAGTTTTCTTGGGTTCTTGTATGACCAACATTGGGCATTTCCGCGCCGCCGGCAAGTTGCTTGAGAAACAGAAAGGTGAACTGCCTACGCGTTTGTGGGTTGCACCGCCGACTAAAATGGATCAAACCCAATTAACCGAAGAAGGTTATTACAGTACCTTTGGTAAAGCGGGCGCGAGAATGGAAATGCCGGGTTGTTCATTATGTATGGGTAATCAGGCACGGGTGGCAGAAAATTCTACGGTAGTATCGACCTCGACAAGAAACTTCCCCAACCGTCTGGGTAATGGTGCCAATGTCTATCTGTCTTCAGCTGAATTGGCGGCTGTATGTTCAATTATGGGTAAAATACCCACGTTTGAAGAATATATGCACTACGCCGAACAAATCAGTGAAACAGCGGAAGATACTTATCGGTATTTAAATTTTAATCAAATGGAAGCTTATACAGCCTAAGCCGTTTTAAAAGCAGGGCATAACGCCTTTATTTAGTAATCATTCAGTCCCCCTCTTTAACAAAGAGGGGTTAGGGGAGATTTTATTAGATAACTTCCCCTCTGCCCCCTCGTTTTGCTCTCCCCCTTTTGTCAAAGGGGGACGTGAATAACTACAATAAGCGTTATGCCCTATATCGTAGTAACGTATTGATAACGTAAAACATCATTCCCTTTAACCTACATACCTGGAGCTGACTATGTCTATTTCAATGTACCAATCTTCTATTCCGGTCTTTATCCATCAACTGGAAAATCTTTCAAAAATTCTCGAAAAAGCCAGCTTACATGCCGAGTCCAAAAAAATTGATCCGGCCGTATTTATCAACGCACGTTTGGCAGCTGATATGTATCCGCTGTCCCGTCAGGTGCAAATTGCCTCGGATGTTGTAAAAGGCTGTGCTGCACGCCTTTCCGGGATTGAAGTACCCAGCTATAAAGATGATGAAACTACTTTTTCAGACTTGCAGGCGCGTATTGCCAAAACCATCGACTTTTTAAAAAGCGTCAATGCAGAGCAAATTGATGGCAGTGAAGAACGCACTGTTACCCTGAAAATGCATGATAAAGACACCCACTTTGCCGGACAACCTTATCTGCTTTATTTTGTGCTGCCTAATTTTTATTTTCATATCAGTATGGCTTATGCGATTTTGCGGCATAACGGTGTTGAAATAGGCAAAACGGATTTTATTGGGAATCAGTAAGGAACACCCCGTTGGGATGAAGCCAAAGATTGGAAAGGTCTGCATCGTCTCCACACGCTTAACTTAACGGCAGTAGCGTGTCCGACACCTTGTAAATTTGGATTACAAACCTAGGTTTGTATTCCGGCCTTTAGGCAACTTGCAATAAATAACCCTTCACTTTATAGTCTCCACATGCTTTGTAAACTGCATTGCAGGATTGAGTCATGCAATGATTGGGGGTGTATTTATTGCGATTTACCTAACCAGAGGCTGTGAATAAGTCATGTCGTTCCCAGATCAATAGCCATAGAACCAACAACTTAAACGTTAAGCACTAACAGCTTAACTCTCTGTTTTCGTGAGTTTTGATGAGGGTGATATTTTTAATTCAACACCGATAATCGCTGTGTTTAATAGACCCAGATTTTTTTCTTCACTGATTTGCATACCCATCACATAAAAAATGGGCATCCAAAACGGATTGATTAAAATCCCGCCCATCACACTTTTCCAGGTTCGCTTCAAATTTTTTAGGGGATTAAAAGAATCGGCAAGCGAATCCATGGGATTATTGACAAAAACAGCGACAATCGGCTGCAACACCGCTTTTTCACGCATGTCAAGCTGAGCCATGGATGCTAAGAGCTTGCTCTCCATTTTGTGATAATTTATTCGTGCGAAGCTTGCAGAAACGGCAAACACAAGCGCGACTAAAGGTAAAATAACAGTGGGCGGCGCTATAGGTGCAAAAATTGAAGACAACATAACCACACCCAGACCTAGCATAAGCGCGTCTTCGCCTCTCTCTACATCCCGATCAATACCCTTTAAAATATCTGCGATAGTATTTTCAAACGGATGGTTTAAGTAACCTTTATTTTTTATCATGGCAATCAATTCACTTCTGTATATACTTTATTTATATATCCTCGTACTAAAAAATGTCAAGTTTGCGAATGAATAATGAGGGGCTAAAAAACCACAAGATTTAAATTGAATTACTTTTGTTTTAGTTTACTTGATTTTGTTTTCATTTTATAGCCTAAAACGACTAAGCATAACCCCAAACCCACAATCCATGAAGTAGGTGGAACCGCATCATTTTCCGAAGTAAATTGGGCGGTCTTTGGAAATTTGGAGAATGTTGCCAAGTTGATTTCTGTATTACTTATATCAAGCAGATAAACTGATGCCCCACGGGAGCCGAACGAAACATCACCTTGTTCTACCGTAATAGCCTGTGAACTACTGATTGATAGAACGTACATCAATAACAAAATAGATAACCTGTTCATGAATTTTTCCTGATTTTTTCTTTCTTGTCAAACAATTAAGGTAGTTTCTTGGAAATAACCGACCCGCCAGACGAATCCAATCACTTGCGTGATTACGACAATACCGGTTTTTAAATCGGGCAAATTATTTTTCGTAAGCTACTAATTTAAAAAAGTAAAATATTGCGTCTTAATGTTGGATAAAAAAACAATAAGTCATTAGAATCTTAGTAAATCAAATTATTTATGCTATAGGTATAAATACCTATAAGGTGAAATGACTCATCTGAAAGTATGTCGATATGTTGGCGCAGAATGGTTAAAAGCTCTATTGAAATTGACTGCTTTTAATCTTTTGTAGCGTCAGATAAACTTGCTCGATACACGCGCATCAACGCGACAAAAGCGAGAAAATCATAAAATCCGTGAATAATAACAGGAATTAATAAATTTCTGTCGCCGCTATAATCCAAAGATAAGCCTAAATAAATCCCGACCAGAGCCGCCAATACGGCATAAAGTGGCGTTACTGCGTGTACCAATCCAAAAACGATGTTACTGGCGATTAAGCCTGTCGTTATGCCCCATGAATTCTCTATCCAAGGCTGAATGACGCCGCGAAACAAAAGTTCTTCTGCTATTCCAGCTATGGCGGCCAGTATCAATAGATCGCTCCAGTGATAGCTATGTAATCCGGGGCCCAAGGTATTTAGCAGTAATTTCCTGATCTTGACTACCGATTCTCCCTGCAATTTTTCCAACGACAGAAACATTAAGAACAACGGCAGGGTGCCTATCACGCCGTAAGCAATGGCAGTTTCGGAAAAATAAAGATGTTCGAACGGGTCAATATTGGCAATCCACCCCAAAAATATTGCCACTAAAATCAAAGAAGCCTCAAAATAACAGGCTGATTTAAAGAATTCATCAAGTTTGAGCAGTGATTTAGCCATTGCGTGTAGTTGTAAAATTAAGGATGAGGCATTCTAAACAAAAATGGTTAAAATAGCTGTTTTGATTCATTATTATTTAATCTCATGCAGTGTTTTATCTATAAAAGCCTGAAAAAAGACTACCTTTATTTGTATATTGTTAACAAAGATGATTTTTCAAAAGTACCGGAGGCGCTGCTTGACAGTTTTGGAAAAATGGAATTTGTGATGGCTATAGAGCTATCGCAAGAACTGAAATTAGCGAGGGAAGATGCCGGAAAGGTCATGGATAGCCTTAAGGATCAAGGTTTTTTTGTACAATTGCCACCGCAAAGAGAGACGGCATAAATACCGTCAATCTCTGACCTGGAGGCTGTC
This sequence comes from Methylococcaceae bacterium, assembly GCA_037130115.1. Classification (GTDB taxonomy): domain Bacteria; phylum Pseudomonadota; class Gammaproteobacteria; order Methylococcales; family Methylomonadaceae; genus Methylobacter_C. The sequence goes on along the minus strand of JBAXTQ010000002.1, from coordinate 56,752 downwards.
TTTATGCTTTGGGTAACGTAACCCCTGTCTGCCCCTGATACTTACCGGCTCTGTCTTTATAAGAGGTCTCACACACTTCATCGCTACCAAAAAAGAGCATTTGAGCCACGCCTTCATTGGCATATATTTTTGCGGGAAGTGTTGTGGTATTGGAAAATTCCAAGGTGACGTGACCTTCCCATTCGGGTTCCAAAGGCGTGACGTTAACAATAATGCCACAGCGGGCATACGTTGACTTGCCTAAACAAATAGTCAGTACATCACGCGGAATCCGAAAATACTCAACAGTACGCGCCAATGCAAACGAATTGGGCGGAATAATGCAAACATCGGATTTAACATCGACGAAGCTGTTTGAATCAAAGTTTTTGGGATCAACAATGGCCGAATTGATATTGGTAAAGATTTTAAACTCATCCGAGCACCGCACATCATAACCATAGCTTGAAGTGCCGTAGGAAATAACCCGACCCTGTTCAGAATCCCTGACTTGACCACTTTCAAACGGCTCTATCATGCCGTGCTGTTGCGCCATGCGGCGAATCCACTTGTCCGACTTTATACTCATAAAATACTAATTAGGTTAAAGGTTAATCTCAATCTTCAAGTTTTTAATTCTTGATTCTTGATTCTGGTGAGGCATCTATATCAAGCAATTGGCGTAGGCCGGAATAAGACCACCCAAGCGTAGCGCGTGGTGGCGTTTCCGGCATATCGTACAGAGTGCCGGAAACGCTTATTCTCGCTTGCGCTCAAAAAGCCTTATTCCGGCCTACGCCTAATTAGGTTAAAGGTTAATTATAGCTTGTCCTTACCCCTACTGAACTTTGAAGCTCAAGTATTTTGCACCACAATGTTAGGAAATCGGGTGCTGAAATCCTTGCTTTTTAATGCCAGCTTTGCGGCTGTTTTACGTGCAATTTCTTTGTAAATCTGTGCCGCACGTCCATCAGGTTCCGCTACTACAGTCGGCATTCCTGAATCAGCTTGTTGTCGAATGGTAATGTCCAGCGGCAGAGATCCCAGAAAATCAACCTTGTTTATATCGGCCATGGCAGCACCGCCACCTTCACCAAAAATAGCCTCGGCGTGACCACACTCGCTGCAAATATGCATACTCATGTTTTCAACAATGCCCAGTACCGGCACGTTAACTTTTGCAAACATTCCCAATCCGCGCTGGGCGTCAATCAAGGCAATATCTTGGGGTGTTGTGACGATGACAGCACCACTAACCGGAATTTGTTGCGCCAAGGTCAATTGAATATCACCCGTACCTGGCGGTAAATCAATGATTAAATAATCCACATCAACCCAGTTGGTATCCCTTAATAATTGCTGCAAGGTGTTGGTTGCCATAGGGCCACGCCAAATCATTGGCTGACCGGCATCAATCAAATAACCAATCGACATGGTTTGTACGCCGTAAGCCATCTTAGGCGTCATGGTTTTGTTGTCTACACTTTCTGGATATCCCGACAATCCCAACATGGTGGGAATGCTGGGACCATAAATATCGGCATCCAGTATGCCGACCGTCGCCCCTTCTGCTGCCAATGCCAGCGCCAGATTAACCGCTGTCGTTGACTTGCCGACACCGCCTTTGCCGGAGGCTACGGCAATAATATTTTTTATATTAGGCTGAGGTTTTAATGCTTGTTGTACCGCATGAGACAGAATTTTTACCGTCACATCAACCGTCACACTTTCTACTCCGTCCAGCGTTGCCAGTAAATCTTCAACAGACGCTTTTAATTGATCAATAGTACTTTTTGCAGGATAGCCCAACTCCAGCTTAACGCTGACATTGGCACCCTCGATATTAATTGCTTTAACTGATTTTGCGGTAACCAAATCGATGCCATGATTGGGATCGATAAAGGTTCTCAGCCGGTCTTCTACCGCCGTTTTTTCCAGGTATGCCATGATTATTCCCAGTAATTTTAGTCACTACGTTGTGTCAGTAAATTCAATTTTAACCGCTGAACTTACTTAAGATAGGGTGTATTCTACAGTTTTTTTAATAAAATTTATTTTTTAGCGGTGTTCTATTCTGTAGCAGCGTTAATTTTATGCGATAATCACTTAATTGTTTGTTTTCATATCCCTTAATTCTTTGCATCATGTCAGATAGAAAAATTCTCGTCACCAGCGCCCTCCCCTATGCCAACGGCCCCATACATTTAGGTCATTTGGTTGAATATATTCAAACCGATATTTGGGTGCGCTTCCAAAAACAACGTGGCAACCCCTGCTATTTCGTTTGTGCGGATGATACCCACGGCACGCCTATCATGCTAAAAGCTGATCGGGAAGGTATTACACCGGAACAACTGATCGCTCAAGTTGGCATAGAGCACTTGGCCGATTTTACTGAATTTGGTGTCGCGTTTGATAATTATCACAGCACGCATTCTGAAGAAAACAGGCTCTTTTCATCATTGATTTATGAACGATTGCGTGATGCCGGACATATCAGTTCACGCACGATTACCCAAGCCTTCGATCCGGTTAAAAACATGTTTTTGTCCGACCGTTTTATTAAAGGCGAATGCCCAAAATGCGGCGCACACGATCAATACGGTGACAGTTGTGAGGCCTGTGGTGCAACTTATGCGCCCACCGAACTGAAAAACGCGGTGTCCACCATTTCAGGTGCAAAACCTGTTGACAAAGATTCTGTCCATTATTTCTTTAATCTGGCTGATTTTACCGAGATGCTCAGCGATTGGACCAGCGCCGGCCATTTACAACCCGAAGTGCGCAATAAATTAGCTGAATGGTTAGAGAGCGGTTTACAGCAATGGGATATTTCTCGCGATGCACCTTATTTTGGCTTTGAAATTCCGGATGCTCCCGGAAAATATTTTTATGTATGGCTGGATGCGCCTATCGGTTATATGGCCAGTTTTAAAAATCTATGCGCTAAAAATGCGCTGGATTTTGATGAGTACTGGGCACAAGACAGCACGACGGAGCTTTACCATTTTATAGGTAAAGACATTATTTATTTCCATGCCTTATTCTGGCCTGCCATGTTAAGCGGCGCTCAATTTAGAACACCTACCGCTATTTTTGCACACGGCTTTTTAACCGTTAATGGCGAAAAAATGTCCAAATCCCGAGGCACTTTTATTACCGCAAGAACCTATCTGGATCATTTGAACCCGGAATATCTGCGCTATTATTTTGCCGCCAAACTGAGTGCCGGCGTTGATGATATAGACCTGAACTTTGATGATTTCAGTCAGCGGGTCAACTCTGACCTGGTCGGTAAAGTCGTTAATATCGCCAGCCGTTGTAGCGGCTTTATCAACAAGCGCTTTGCCAATACATTATCGGCTACCTGTTCTGAACCGCTGTTATTTCAAGACTTTATCAACGCCAACAAACAAATCGCAGAGTTTTATGAAACCCGTGAATTTGGCAAAGCCATGCGTGAAATTATGGCGCTGGCAGATAAAGCCAATCAATATATTGATGAAAAAAAGCCCTGGTTAATTGCCAAACAGGAAGGTAACGATACCGAGTTACACGAAGTTTGTTCAATGGGAATCAACCTGTTTCGTTTACTGACTGTTTTTCTAAAACCGGTCATTCCAGCGTTGGTGAAAGAAGCCGAACACTTTTTAAACATCGATTCACAAGCGTGGCCAGTCGCTGCACAGCCCTTGTTAAACCATACCATTAATGACTTTAAACCGTTAATGACTCGCGTTGAAGCCGATAAAATTGCTGCGATTGTTGAAGCATCCAAAGAAAATCTGGAAAAAACCGCCAATCAACATACCCACATTGCGCCCGAGAAAAAATTTGAACCCATAGCGGACACGATTGAATTTGATGACTTTGCCAAACTGGATTTACGTATTGCCAAAATTATCAAAGCCGAATCAATAGAAGGCTCTGATAAACTATTACAACTGACTGTTGATATAGGCGACGAAACCCGCAATATATTGGCAGGCATTAAATCTGCTTATGCGCCGGAAGATCTTGAAGGCAAATTGACTCTCGTTATCGCTAATCTGGCACCCAGAAAAATGCGCTTTGGCAACTCTGAAGGCATGGTATTAGCCGCTGGCCCAGGTGGTAAAGATATTTGGATTTTAAGCCCGGATGAAGGGGCTATTGCGGGAATGCGGGTAAAATAAACGTCATTATTTAGTCTCCCTTCTTTGAAAAAGAGGGGTTAGGAGAGATTTTTTAAATAAATCCCCCTCAGCCCCTCGCTTTGCTTTCCCCCTTTTTCAAAGTGGGAGGTGAATACTATTCAAGGATTCAGTCTCATTGCCCAGCGTGGCCTAACGTTATCTTTTTGCTTGATTGCCAACTCTTCCAGAGCCAATTTTTTAACAAGAACGGCAATAAAAACTAAATGATAAAGTAAATCCCAATAAGAAAGCCCCAAAAATGCGGTACCAACCATATAACAAATAAGTGATGCACGCAACATAAAGCAATAAGTAGTTACCCATTCCATACCTTCAAGCTGTTGCGTTTTTTTTGGCAAACTAGTCAAACTTATTAACGTACCCAATATTAAAGACAACCAGAGTCCAAAGGCGATAAAGCCGTGCTCAGAGAACATCTCGACGTAAGAGCTATGCCAATCCATCTGTGCCACCTCCATCCAGCCGTCAAAGCCGGCTCCCAAAATCGGATGCTCAAGGGTATGGTTCCAACCGGCTGTCCAGGCCCCAATTCTGCCCATCGCAGAATTATCTTCCTGATAAGTCTCAAGCGTATTCATGCGACCGAACCATTCTTGAGGCAAATAATCCTTGACAAAAAAAGCCCCAATAAAAACCAACGGAATAACCAGAAACTTATGCTTGCTCTTCCAAACCAACATCAGAGTCAGAACAACCATGGTAATTAATGCTCCACGTGACCAGGAAGACAGGGAAGCTGCATAAATAAACGGTATCGCTATGAGTATCCCTCTTTTTAACCAAGGGTTTACTGTTTCTTTTTGCCAAATTAATAATAACGGAACAGCGATTAACATCGCCACGGCAAAGGCGTTGTTTTCTGAAAACTGAGTATTAGGTGGGCCATATACCCGCGAAGAAAATCCATGCAAGATTGCGAAAACACCACCTTTTACAGCCACAATACCAATTGAGGCTCCGATTGTGACAATTAAACAGTAGAGCTTGTAACGGGTATTAATCATTACCAACGTAAAATAAAATGGTATATATATTTTTGTTACAAACCAAAATCGCTCCCAAGCAACATCAGGAAAATAGGCTTGTGATGAGGTAATCGCGAAATACATCCAAAGCAAAACAAAAACCGGTATACGCCAGTCTTTAGGAAGGGGGTTTCTGTCTTTCGCAGTAAATGTTCGAAACAGAACGACCAAGAAAAGCACATAATAAATGGGTAACGATCGCACAAATCCCCAAGCAAAAGCATGAGGATTTAAATAGCTAAAAATAGCCAGTGATAAAACACCCAGCCAAGGCTTTTTAATAGCCGCTATAATACAACCGACCAAGAATATAAGTACAACATAATCACGCATGATAACAGATTAAATTTGATGTCTTGATTGAACGATTCCAACTATTTGACCTAGTATAGTGGCCATTTTAATCAAATAGAACCGAATCCGTCGCGTGTTAAAACTGAATAATACCCCCGCCGCATATTGACCCAGCTTAAGCCATAAATAATTGGGAACCTGATTATACCCATACTGACTAATTGCGCTAAATGACCGATTACGTTGAAAGTTCATTAGGATAAGGTAATGCAATTTAAAACGCAAAAGATCGACATAGTGATATTGAATGATGGCCGGAATATATCTCAGTTTTTCATGACTATTTAAAGCCCTTAATATTAAATCGGTATCTTCACTACCGACTAAATTATGGCCTGTAGGCCCCAGTTTTTCAGAAAAATTACCAATCTTATCAAATACATTTTGATTAATAATAATGTTGCCACCGCTGGGTATAAAATCTTTTTCTGAAAGAATTAACTGATTATTTCCCAAGTCAAAATCCGGAATAGGGATTGGGGTGATCTGATAGACTCCTTTTTCATGAATCCAGCCGGGTTCATGCCCAGTCCACTCGGGAATGAGTTTTCCACAAAAAAGCATGGTATCCGGATAATTATTTATAGCGTCAACAACCGCTTTATAATAATTTGTATCGACCCTCTGATCATCGTCTATAAAAGTTATCCAGCCACCGGAGATAAGTGTTAACGCTTTATTTAAAGCATAGGATTTACCCGTTCTTGGCTCTTCCATAAATTCAATTGGCAATAAATTATTGTCTATTTGCCACTTCTGATGTTCCTGCAATTTTTTTACTGTACCATCTGTGCAAGCATTGGCAATAACTAAAATGACAATATCAACCTGAGGTGGAATTGTGGCATTATCAATAGATTCCAAAGTTTTTAACAGGAGCGTTGAACGGTTATGTGTGCAAATAACAATCGTAAGCTTCATTTTTGATAATCTTATAAGTACATTATTTTGATTGAGTTCAGTTTAATTGGCCATTAACAAACTGGCGCTTTAAGTTTAATGATAGTCCATCAAAAAAAATTTATTATGATTTATCAAAAAAATGAAAATACTTGAGAGTTTTTTTGATGGTAAAGCATGTGTCTATTAATCGGGAAAAAGGCCGTACTGAACTTTTACTGGAATGGGCTTGAAAAAAATAAATACTCAGAGAACATGCAACTACTTGAATTTAATACTATAAAAATCCATTTAGACAAAAAAAACAATTGCTGTTTTAAGTTTATGCTAAATGGATTTTGTTGTCTTGTTAGTTAGCCATCAGAAAAGAAATTTAATCGTGTTAACCCTCTTCCAGCCTTTATTTGTTTTCTTTTGCGGCTTTTTCAGATTCCGATATCACTGCCGAATAACATTCCATTAAGCTTTCAGTATAGTTAGAACGCGCTTCCAAAAGATCTTTTGCCGAACCAAAATCAGTACGTAATTCTTCGAGTGTTTTTTTAGGATCGGTAGCTTGGGTTAACGTCAGCATTTTTGCATAGTTACGATAAGCCGTCAGACGAGTGGGGTCAAGCGCAAAAATACCAGGCATATTTTGTGAAGTAGTATCTACCACGCACTTGGTCATGTACTCAGGTGTTATTTTGTAGTCTTTAATATCGGCTTCTTTCTGCATTTGTTCTAATACAGCTTGTTCGTATTGATTTTTATCTGCGCAAGCCGGGAGCAATAATGCGGATAAAGAAATGAGTAATATTTTTTTCATGAAGGGTTACCATTATTGAGTGTAGTGTTATTTGGTAACTATTCAGTCCCCCTCTTTGAAAAAGAGGGGTTAGGGGAGATTTTATTAGATAAATCCCCCTCAATCCCCCTTTTTCAAAGGGGGAGGTGAATACTTACGTTATTTGCCGCATTATACGGACTTACCGATATATTTAAGATAAAAGCTTAATATCCTGTCTTAATCCATCTCCTTCATGGCCTGTCTTATCCAAGCCTCCGCTTCTGCATTAACATCAGTTGCTTTGCGACCTTTACTTTCAATAACGGGGCCAATTTTTAACTTTATCACACCGGGATATTTAAAAAAACTATAGCGAGGCCAATAATCACCGGCATTATGAACAACAGGAATAACAGGATAACCTGATTTACAAGCCAACATGGCTCCACCGATATTAAACTTCAATACATCTCTGGCACCCGCACGCGTCCCTTCAGGAAAAATCAGTACAAATAAACCTTCATTTAGATATTTTGTACCTTTTTCAAGCAACTCACGTAGAGCCGCACGCTGATTTTTTCGGTTTACAACGATTGATTTCAAGGTTAGCAATGACCAACCCCAAATAGGTAAATAGAGCAATTCCTTCTTTATAACAACGGAATGCGGGGGCAGAATATACCGTAAGGCCAGCGTTTCCCATGCCGATTGATGGTTACTTAATAAAATAGCCGGCTGTTGTGGATTGATGTGCTCCAACCCTTCTACTTGATATGTGAGACCGCAAAAAACTTTCGTCATCCAGCCGATAATGGCGCACCAAGCATGACCTATCTGCCAACGAATTTTAAAGGTTGTCAGCATACCTAAAATAAGCAAGATACCCACTATAGTAGCGGTAAAAAAAATACCTATAAATAAAAGGGTAGAACCTATATAGTTTTTATGCCGGGTGTCTTGAGGTGATGTATTTTGCTGCGTCATATAAATTGTCAAAAGTAGGAATGTTGAGGTCGGGATTATCAATTAAAGTTTTTTGGCCTTTACCGGTTTTAACCAGTATTGGCTGTGCGCTTACGGCCTCTGCCGCTTGTAAATCACGCAAGGAATCGCCAATCACGGCAATGGTTGTTAAGTCGGCATTAAAATCAGCGGCAAAGGCTTTAAGTAAACCCGCCTTGGGTTTTCGGCAATCACAAATGCTGTCCGCGCCGTGCGGACAATAATAAATGGCAGTAATTTCACCGCCTTTTTCGCTGACTAACCGGTGCATTTTAGCGTGAATTTGTTCCAGCATCAGTTCATCAAGCAAGCCTCGCGCAAGCCCTGATTGATTGGTGACGACAATCACTTGATAGCCCTGCGCGTTAAGCAACGCAATCGCCTCAAGGCTCCCGTCAATGGGTATCCACTCATCAGGGGATTTAATAAAGGTATCGGAGTCGTGATTAATCACTCCATCCCTGTCTAGTAAAATATAGTGTTGTTTAGGCATGGGTATTTATTTATGCGGGAGAAGTGAGCAAAGTCAAAAAACACTTTGCATCGGATACATTTGTCATACAGCCCAGTTTTCCATTGCAAAATCAGGCTGTAACAACACAATGTCACGGTAAATTTTATCTGCACTGATTACAGTTAAGTTATGACTTAATGCAATTGAGGCAATAATAAAATCAATGGTATGTTTTTTAAGATTCTCTTGGTTAATATGTGTCGCCATTTTGTAGCGACATTTCAACTCACCAAAAATTTCAGCAGCGTTTGTCGAAAGCGGCAATAAAGGAAAATCCTTTTGGATTTGTAAAATAGTTGCTTTTATGCGCTCCTTTTTTTCAACAGGCGCATTAGCAAAACCGTATTCAAATTCATACACTGTTAAAATTGAAATAAATACCCGTTCACTTTTTAAGTTGAGTAAATTATTGACTACTTTTATGTGATTAACGCTTGACGGATTATACAAATCCGACACCGTGTTAGAGTCAAGCAAATAATTCATTCTGTTTTATTACCAAAATTAAACGATTCCCTAAACGATTCCCTATCACTATTAAAATTTTCCGTGTAGTCGCCTAAATCAAAATCCCTCAATTCAATCCGCTCAACTATAGAGCGCCATTTTGATTTAGGCGGATTATTTAACTGTTCTTTTTGTATAGCCGCTTGCAATGCGTCACAGATAAATTTTTCCGAATTGGCAATTTGATTAATAGCTATCGCCAGCTCGTCAGGTAATGATAAAGTAAGTTGCATTTTATTTTTCCTGTCATGATTTTTTTAAGTTCTCAGAATGAGTAAAGGCGACCGCCAAAATCCATTGCCTTCTTACGGATTAGTCTTTACCGCGTTTCTTTGCTCACTAAATTTTTCTTTATATTTCAAAATTTCAGCGACAATCTGTTTGGCCGTATTTTTAATGTCTTTGCTGGAAGCGTTTTTTTCCATCACAAATTTTGCCGCTGCAACATAAGGGTTCATGGTAACCACAGCACCGGGGAGTTTACTCGGGTCTTTAATGGTGCCAAAAATGATAAACGGCGCTTGAGGATTTTTACTGGCTAAATCACTCACACCAATCTGTACTGTCATCTGGGTACTGCCTTGACCAAAACCAATCACCGCTCGCTTAAGACGATTACCCTCGTCAACTTCGGTAAACATCCCGCTCACCAACCAACCATTATTGGGGAGACTATTATCAAAGGAACCCAGACGCTGCGCGGGTAAATTTTTATCATTAAATTCACTGATCAAAGCCTCCGACAGGCTGTTAACAATAGTCGCGGATTTTTCACCGGCATCATTTCGATTACCCCGATTAAGCAATCGCGAGCCTAAGGGCCGCCGATTTAAAACACCCTGATTACCCTGATAGTTTTCACTATCCAGCTGAAAATCCTTGATGTAAATCATTCCCGGAAGTTCGGTGGCTCCGGTGCCTATTAGTTGTTCCTGAGCGATATTGACCCCGCCTGTTATCTTTTTAGTGGATTGACAACCTAAACCCAAAGTAGCCAACATGATAAAAAGCAACGCCATTATGGGTGTATTTTTATGATTCATTATTACTCTCCTAATATTAACAAAATTCGCATTAAGACGTAATTTGTAGCAGATAGATAATAAATCTTCTCAATTATGAGCTCCCAATCTTTAGTTTGGGAGCCAACAATAACGCCTTAAGACTGCAACTTGGAAATATCCGCACAGGTTAAAAACTGTTCCGATAACATATTAAGCAAGGCTAAACGATTGGCGCGTAACTCAAGATCATCACACATCACCATAACGCTATCAAAAAACGTATCGACATCTTGTCGTAAAGCAGCCAAACGGGTTAAGGTTGCCGCATAATCACGCTGGGCAAGCAGCGGGGCAATAGCGATAGCAGCCAGCTTTGCGCTGTCCAGCAATTGCAATTCGGCAGGCTCTACCAACGCGCCTACCGTTACCTCTGCGGAGGATTCTGATTTTTTCAGGATATTGCGTATGCGTTTATTGGCAGCAGCCAGACTGTCGGCTTCGGGTAGTTGTTTAAAGGCTTTAACAGCGGCCAAGCGTTGCATAAAATCTAACGGGTCAGCCGGTTTTACCGTCATCACTGCGTCAAATTCATTCGCACTATAGCCTTTATCCAAACAATACCCTTTTAAACGGTCAAAAACAAAATCAATGACTGCGACTTGAGTACTTGCGACCTCAAAAGAATGCGTAAACAAACCCAGTGAAAATTCGATTAATTCCCGAATATCAAGGGTTAAATTATTTTCAATCAGCGTACGTAATGTACCCAAGGCAGCGCGACGTAAGGCATACGGATCTTTATCGCCGGTCGGAATCATGCCGGCACTAAAAATACCGGTGAGTGTGTCGATTTTTTCGGCTATTGCCAAAATTTGCCCGGTTTGGCTGCTTGCGGTAGCACTGCCTGACTGTTTGGGAAAATACTGCTCTTCCAAGGCCCACGCCACTTCGGCGGGTTCGTTATCGGCCAAGGCATAATAACGCCCCATAAGACCTTGCAGATTGCCAAATTCACCGACCATTTCCGTCATTAAATCAGTTTTAGCTAATAATGCGGCGCGTTTTGCCAGTTCAACATTGGCATTGAGACGCAGGGCAATAAATTCGGCAAGCTGAATGACCCGTTGCGATTTTTCGGCAACCGTGCCTAATTTTTCTTGGAATACAATGGTGGACAAGCTTTCAACCCGATCAGCCAGTGATTTTTTTCTATCCTGTTTCCAGAAAAATTCGGCGTCTGCCAAGCGCGGGGTCACTACGCGCTCATTACCGTGCTGTATGGATTCTGGTCGGCTGCTTTCAATATTACTAAAGGTAATAAAATTCGCCAATAAACCACCCGCCGCATTTTTAACCGGAAAATATTTTTGGTTGGTTTGCATGGTGGTAATTAATACTTCTGCGGGCAAATCGAGAAAACGCGGATCAAAACATCCGGTAATGGGCACCGGCCATTCATTTAAAGCCGCAATCTCTTCCAGCAAATCGTCTTCTATGTAAGCGATGCCGTTGACCGCTGATGCAGCCGCTTGCGCGGCATGACGGATTAGCGTCTTTCTTTGTTCAAAATCGGCAATCACTTTACCTTGGGCATACAAAATATCTTGATAGTCTTCAGGATGACTAAGGGTTAGTTTTTGTGGCGCATGAAAACGATGCCCCTGCGTTGTCGCACCGGTTTGTAGTCCTAAAATTTCCGTATTGATAACAGTATTACCGTAAAGCAATACCGCCCAATGGACAGGTCTTACAAATTCTGTATTAAAATTGCCCCAGCGCATCCGTTTGGCTATGGGTAAGCCGGCAATACTTTGACGAATAATATCGGGGATTAAAGCTTCCGTTGCCTGTCCTTTAATCGCTTGGGTAAAGCTGAGCCATTCGCCTTTATCCGTTTTCAAGCGTTCCAGGTGCTCAAAAGTCGTGCCACAACTAATAGCAAAACCCAACGCCGCTTTGCTGGGTGTACCGTCTGCCGCAAAAGCCGCCTGGATCGCAGGCCCTCGTTTTTCAACGGTTTTATCCGGTTGTGCGGTCGACAAATTTTCAATAAAAACCGCTAACCGTCTGGGTGTCGCATAAGCTTTGCTGGCGGTAAATGTCAGTTCGGCGGCCTGCAAACCCTGAACAATTCCGTCCAGCAAAGCATTACTTAATTTAAGTAACGTTTTGGGAGGAAGCTCTTCTGAACCTAATTCAAAAAGTAAATTCTGTTTTTCTATCACGATAATCTCTTAATTTTTAAGACGGTTTAGTTCGTCGCAAGCATGATGCAAAGAAGCAGGTGCATTTTCCGGCAACCCGTTAATGCAAATTTCATTTTTTAATTTTTTGGCAAATTCTGTTGGTTTAGAGTTTCTATATTGACTCTTATAATCGGTGACATTGCCTTTTTCGTCTTTATCTTCAGCATGAAAACTACCCGTATCAATATAATAAAACCATGACTCAATATTACGAGCCGGTGAAAATATTAAAATAGTTTCATTCGGCAAAGGCACATATTTTTGATATATCTGCCTGATGTTATCTTTAGTATCATCATCAATGATGACTACCAAAACATAATCCAAGTAATTTTTACTGTGAAAAGCTCTGATTTCTTTTTCATAGTTCTCCTTTACATACTCCGACCCAGAACCCACACTATGGCCTTTTGGATTATATTTCCCGGTTATTTTTCTACTATTAAAGCCCAGTAATTCAAAGTATTTTCTGGCAAAATGGTAATGAACGGTATCCTCGCACAAAATAAATACTTGTGCTTTATTACTCATAAATCCAGCCTCTGTCTATCGATTCTGCAACAGAAAGTCCGCTTTCATCTTCAGGGATAATTTTTTGTATTCGTGTTAAATTATTTTCCAGGCTAAACCAATAACCCGAATCACTTGCCAACAAGTTGATAATTTTTGGATGATGTGAAATTAACAGCGTTTGTAAATTTCTTTCCGCGCATTGATCGTAAAGCGTGTCAAACCAAGGCTGAATTTCTGGCAAAGCTAAGAAGTTTTCAGGCTCATCAATGCAAATAACTGCATTTTCTGGAACACAATAAATTAGAGTATAAAGAGCCGCTAACGTTTTTTGGCCATCAGATAATTCATCAAAGCGATAAACTTGCTTATTAATTTTTAGTTCCAGTATTTTTTTTGCCCCATATTGGGAAAATTTAAAAGAACTAAAACCCTTTATTATTTCTCTTAACCGGCTTTCAACAAGCGCTAATCCTTCTCTATTTTCATTATTCCAATAACTTAACCAGGCAACATAATTAGATAAGTCTAATTCTGGATGTGACTCCTCTCTATCCATATCAATTTTTATTGCATTAGGGTTGATATGGATAATAAAGAGGCTCTCTAACCATTTTTTAAACCAAATAAGTTTTTTATTATCATATCTTTCTTGTACTGAACCTAGTCCAGAACCAGACCAGTCTGAGGCATAGGCAATACCCTCGTTGTTAGGTTTGTTATCATTAAACAATCTACCTTTGCCAAGAGGCATGCCACCTTCTTCTTCAATAAAAAATTTATATAGAGGCTGATTGTCAAAAAATAAATTTTCGATGATTACACGCGCCAGATTCTTTTCAGGTTGATGCTCTATTTCCAAAGCATAGGAATAAACCCCGTCATTACCTTCAATCTCTATTTCAAACTTCTGAATTAAATCGTCTCCCCAACGGGTTAAACTAGAAGTCTTAAAAACACGATCTTTATCATCAAGCCTTTTATCATCAAGCCTGACATTAAAAAGGATAAATTTTTGTATTTCGCATAAAGCCGTTAATACCGAAGTTTTACCAGACCCATTCGCCCCCAAAAAAAGACTAATGTCCTTGTCAAAGTTAATTTCAAAATTAACCAGACATTTGTAATTATGGACATAAAGTCTTTTTAACATGGGCGTTAAACCGTTTGATTATTCTGGCACATCGGAAATCCCAGTGATTCGCGGCGAGCATAATAGGCTTCGGCGACGGCTCTGGATAAAGTACGGACTCTTAGAATATAGCGTTGTCGCTCGGTTACCGAAATAGCATGACGCGCATCCAGCAAGTTAAAAGTATGCGAGGCTTTTAAGACCATTTCATAAGCAGGCAATGGCAGATTAAGTTCAATCAACTTTTGGCATTCCTGCTCGTAGGTATTAAAACACTGAAACATAAAATCGACATTGGCATGGTCAAAATTATAAGACGACATTTCGACTTCATTTTGATGAAACACATCACCATAAGTGACCGTACCCAAAGGCCCTTTAGTCCACACCAAATCATAGACGCTTTTGACACCTTGTAAATACATGGCAATGCGCTCCAGACCGTAAGTAATTTCTCCGGTAACCGGTCTGCATTCCAAGCCGCCTATTTGCTGAAAATACGTAAACTGTGTCACTTCCATGCCGTTTAACCAGACTTCCCAACCCAGACCCCAAGCACCCAAGGTCGGTGATTCCCAGTTATCTTCGACAAAACGAATGTCGTGCTCCAGTAAATCCAGTCCCAAATAACGCAATGAACCCAAATACAGCTCCTGAATATTATCTGGCGACGGCTTTAAAGCCACCTGAAATTGATAGTAATGTTGCAGGCGATTGGGGTTTTCCCCAAAACGACCGTCGGTAGGACGGCGAGATGGCTGAACGTAAGCTGCGTTCCAGGGTTCAGGGCCTATAGCCCGTAAAAAAGTAGCCGGATGAAAAGTTCCCGCGCCGACTTCCTGATCTAAAGGTTGTAATAAAATACAACCCTGACTTGACCAATAGGCCTGTAAAGCCAGGATAAGTCCCTGAAAAGTTGATGAATCATTGTTTGTATTCGACACGGTCTCTACACGCCAGGCAATAAAAAGTGGTTAATTATAGCTTAAAAATGTTTTTGTAGTATGGTTTGGAGTCAGGCCGGGAGTTGATAAGTAGAGCGCGTTTAATATAAGCGTTAAGCACTGATTGTTTTCTGCGATAATAAATAAAATACATCTCGGTGAAAGTCTTAAAATTTTTGTGCTGTATTTATTTAAAATGGAATCAGGATTAAGCGATGATTGAAAGGCTGAAATTATGAATAAAAATACTGTTCCCAGAATTGCAGGCTATAAGCAACTGAAAAAATTGCGAACCGCCTTGGCGATTTCTCAGGGTGTAAAATTATTATCGACCCTACAGCAAGAGGCGGAAGGTACTGTTTCGCATGACCAAACCAAGCGCGTCACTTATCTGACAGAACTCTTTTCGCGCATTCATCGGGAAATGTTTCAGGATTGGAAAGAACAACCCACCGTTTGCCATCGCCCTGGCACCATGCCTGACGCTGATAAAAGAAAAGAGTTTCGTGAAACCATAGAACGTTTGGTTTTAGAGGACGGCAGCAATAAAGAGACGGCCATTTTTGATAATAATGGCTTCGTTATCAAAAATGAAGATATTGCTGAAAGGCTGGCCAGTTTTTATCAAAAAATGCGCAGTGTCAGACCTTTTACTTACGGAAACAGACTCACTCTTGATTTTTTCTTAACGATGCTGGGTAAATTACCGGCCATCAAAAGTGTTTATGAGCAAGGCATCGATTTCAGACGAATTGAAGCCTACGATGCAGCAGCCTTACATAATCCCGACAGTACCTTTAGAGAAATAACCCGTGCCTTTGAACATGCCATTGATCCAACCCGCTGTAAAAGCTTGCAAAACAAAGCCAATGCTTATGGAAAATGGCCGGAAAACAAGAAATTTATATCAGGCATCCCTTTTTTATCGCACAAAACAGCCGCAGGTATAGAATGCCTGGTTGCGGTGAACGGTGGTTTGGTGCCGTTAGACAGCATTAAGCAAGAGCTATTCATAGCCGGTAAGCATTTAGCGGATTACCCGCTCTGCGCCGCTGAAAATATGATTGGTTTTTTGCCTGGAACCGAAGCAGTGCGGTGCCCTGGAAGCTACGAGATTGACGGTATCAGTATAGCCGAAGATGGCGCTGCACCGCTCTTTTGTCTTGATATTAACATGTTGACGGGGTTGCGTTCACCCAGTCATACAGAGCTAATGGAACTTTTAAAGCGATGTGAAGGTGATAAAACGCCAGTATTAAATCTGGCGAACAACGAGGCACTTAAAAACAAATTACTGAGTGCCGCCGATGGCGATATAAGACTGGAACGTACGGTTGAAATAGCCTACGAGCGGCTCAGTAAAATCATAAAAAAACTGGATGAGGCTAAAGATAAGCTTTTTGAAGGCAAAGTTCCTGATGTGAATCCTACATTATTTATGTCCATGGGCGGTGCAGGATCAGGAAAAACAGCGGTTGAAGAAATTGCACAAACACAGTGCCGCGATAATTTTGTTATTGCATCCCTGGACGAATTTCGTAAAAAAAGCGACCTGTACCAGGTTCTCACCGCTGCCAGTCACCACAGTGATGACTATGTTTATGTAGAGCCTTTTGCCAACAGACTGCGTGATTCGGTTGCCGATCATGCCAAGAAAAATCATATCAATATTCTCTATGACGGTACCGGCATCCCCTATCAACCGCGTTATTCGAATATCGTCAATCAATTCAAGGCACACGGCTTTCATACCCAAATAACGGCAGTGGATGCTTTTATTGTTAAACCTGAAGGCCGTGAAAATGAATTAATAAGAGCCAGCGTTATCACCAGCGTAAAAGAACGTTTTGAAACAACCGGCCGTGCCTTGCCTTGGGTGGTGACGGTAGATAAACATATTCGTGCCCCCCGCTCATTCTTGAATGCCTTGGAACATGAAGCCTTGGACAAAATATCACTGTTTGCCAATGACGGCGAAAAAGACCGGCACTATCTCGTTGCCGAAAGTTTTTCTTTTTCTGACCAGGAAGTTCATGCCCTCCAAAATCACCAGTTATCCGGTACATTAATGACCTGCCTGGCCGCACTGGTCAGGCATCGTGAAGACTCTATCTTAAAAAAATTAGCGCAGGGTGATACCGATTTGCTTGATGCCTTGATCAACAGAAATACAGCATTTACCGAAAATAACGTAGCTTTTCAAATTTACCCCAGTAAAAACGGCAACCGTGTACTGGTGATTTATAATGCTCGCCGCATGGTCGACTTTATCGAAAAAAGACAATTGAACCCCAATGCTTCGGGTGAGGAAGGCTTGTTACATAAACCTGAATCCCTTGCCTTTCATATTGATCCTTATACCAAAGATCCTTGGTTAACCCGGCTTCAGGATTAATTTAATTTTTTCGTAAAAATGCTTCAAACATTAACAGCGACCAAATGGGTGAACTGTAATCACGCAAGCCACTTTGGTGCTGGTTAACCATCTGTTCCAAAAATGAAACATTAAACAAGCCGCATTGCGTCATGGTTTTACCTAATAAAGCATCCCGCACTTTGTCTTTTAAAGGCCCTTTAAACCAGGCATCCAACGGCACAGAAAAGCCCATTTTGGGGCGATATAAAATAGCGTTCGGCAAATGGCTTTCCAAGGATTTTTTAAAGATATATTTGCCTTCACGTCCCTTGAGCTTCATGTCCGGTTGTAGTCCGGCCATCCATTCAACCAACTTATGATCCAATAACGGCACTCTCACTTCTAAAGCATGCGCCATACTGGCTCTGTCTACTTTCGTTAAAATATCACCCGGCAAGTAGGTTTTTAAATCCAGATATTGCACCAGCGATAATGGGCTGTCTGTTGGCGCGTTATCGACATGCCTTCTAAACACGTCAACCGCTTGATAGCCTTGTAAATCAAGTTTGAGTTGATCACTGAACAGCTTGCTGCGTAATTCATTGGACAGTACTGAAACACTGTGAAAATAACCTTCCATAGAATCTCTGGCTATCGATTCAAAAGTCGATTTTGCCCTGAATATCTTCGGTGCCCAATCCGCTTTGGGATAAACCTGCCCCATTAAACCAAACACCGGTTTTCTAATGCTATCCGGCATCCATGAGCGCATTTGATCTTCGTAGGTATGCCAACGATAACGCCGGTATCCTGCCAGATTCTCATCGCCACCATCACCAGACAGCGCCACAGTCACTTGTTTTTTTGCCAGCTCACAGACCCGATAAGTAGGCAATGCAGAACTATCGGCATAAGGTTCATCATAAAGCCCTGCCAATTTATCAATTAGACTAAAATCATCGGGTTCAACTTGGCTTAAACGATGCCGTGTGTGATACCGCTCAGCCACTTGCGCGGCAAATGTCGACTCATTAAAGGCCGGATCACCAAATGATATTGAGCAGCTATTAACAGGATCTGTTGATAAACCGGCCATCATGGCAACCACTGCGCTTGAATCTACACCACCCGATAAAAACGCACCCAACGGCACATCCGCTACCATTCTTATTTTAACCGCTTCGCGAAATCGCTCTATAAGCTCTTCTCCCGTTGCTTGTTCATTCCGGGGTGGTCTGGGAGTAAAGTTTACGTTCCAATATTGACGTGGCTGATAGGATTTACTCCCATGCTTTATAATTAAGCAATACCCTGGTTCCAGCTTATAAACATTTTTGTAAATTGTTTTAGGATCAGGCACATAACCAAAACCAAAGTAATCTTCAATAGCAGTAGGATCCAAAATTTTTGGTAAATCAGGATGTTCCTTTAAAGATTTTAATTCCGAACCAAAAATAAACTGTCCATTTACCAGTTCTGCATAATAGAGCGGTTTTACACCCAAACGATCACGCGCCAAAAATAAAGTTTGCTGATCCCTATCCCACACGGCAAAGGCAAACATGCCGCGCAATTTATCGACACAAGCCTCACCCCACGCTTGCCAGCCATATAAAATAACTTCCGTATCACAGTGCGTTTGGAAGGTAAAGCCCAGCGCTTCCAGTTCTTTTCTTAATTCCAGGAAATTGTAGATCTCTCCGTTAAAAGTCAAAACGGCATTTTTATCACGACTGACCATTGGCTGTTGACCGCTGACAAGATCGATAATTGATAAGCGACGGTGGCCAAACCCAAGTCCTGCTTCGATATGTAAACCGCCCTCATCAGGACCACGGTGATATTGACTTTCATTCATTTTTGAAAGTAATTCCTGATTAATTTCCCGCTTTTCTTTTATATCAAAGATACCAACAATCCCACACATAGCTGTTATTCCTGTTTAGAAAAATATTTTGTATCGCTCTTAAACCATGACCAGCAATAAGGAAACATCCCTTTGGGATGAAGCCAAAGATTGGGAAAGGGTCTGCATCCCCTCCCCAATCCGCGCCCCCCGATAAAGCAACGTCGCTTCGCTTGTTGCGGGGCGCTCCTTTCGGCTTAAAGGCCGAGATATTAAACCAATCAAGGAAAATTGATAAACCAAAATTGGACTGATGATTTTCTTGTCATGACTCTAATGAAATTGTAGATGAATATCTATGGATTAATATCTTGATGAGCCAACACAAGCCTCTTAATTTAGTAAATTAACCAACTCTTTTACGTTTTTCTCCCAACTGAATAGTGCGGTGACGAACGCCCGATTGTTGTTGGAGATATTTACCGTGGCGTTATTCTGCAATAATGCTTCTACTTGCTTAACAACGACATCAACCTCATCACTCACTGATACATCGAGGAATTCGTTATAGGGAATGCCTTCCATTGCGGCGGGACTAGCGATGACATATTTCCCCATTGCCATCGCTTCCAATACTTTATTTTGAATACCTCTGGCAATTCTTAAGGGTGCTACCGCTAATTTGGCATGTGCAAGATAAGGCCGAACGTCATCGACTGCCCCTGTCACCACAACCGTATTATTAGCCAAGGCTTTAACTTCTTGTGTTGGTTTGGAGCCGACAATGTAAAATTTTACCGCCGGATAATTTTTGGCGATATGAGGAAAAACATGTTCGGCAAACCTTATAACGGCATCCACATTGGCCCAATAATCCATCGCCCCGGTAAAAACAATAACCTCTTCATTAACAAGATAAGGACTAACAAAGCTCTGTTCAGGTGAAAATTGATCCGTATCAACCCCGTTATTAATATAAGTTACTTTTTCGCCAACATCAGGTGCCAGATTTTTAAATAAATCTGCCTCCTGCTCAGAAACGAAAAAACTTGCCTTAGCCAGTCCCGCTATTTTTTTCTCATAATTAAATAAACAGTTAGCTTCCCGTAGATAAATCCATGCGCTTAAGCCTTTTTTACTGGCCGCATATTGCCGCCATTTATCTGAATCAACATCAACAAAATCGACAAACATTTCCACATCATGTGTTTTATTAATAAACTGTGCCATGACCGATGAAAATATGAGCACTTTTTTGATAGCGTGGGTTTTTAGGGTGCTATCGATCCACTCTTGCATAAGCTGACTTTTATAATAGGGCAAACTGAGCGCCTCGCCGGTCAGTAATCCTTGCAGACTTTTTATTTTTGCCTTAAGCGGGTTTAGCTCCAGATAACAGGTTTTTGCACAAATAGCGTCAAGTTTATCGGTATATTGCCAATCATTAGGATCGTCAATAAAAGCGCCTAAATAAATCGAGTAGGTGTCTGCTAAATACTTTAGAAAATGATAAGAACGTATCTTGTCGCCCTTATTAGGGGGGTACGGAATTCTGTGAACAAGAAAAAGTAGATTTTCCATGATATGGGCGTTTAATTACCGGCTAATGATGTAAAATATTTGTGACTGCTCAACCGTTAAAATATAGAACACAGATGACACGGATTTGACGGATAAACACAGATAAGAGAAATTTATTAATCTCATAAAAACATTAACTATAAACACTTAAGGACTTATTCAACTAAAAAATAAAATCCGTTTAATCAGTGTCATCCGTGTTCGATGATCTAAACCAACTTCTGCTGAGCAGTTACAAATGCTTAGCTTAGATCTTTGGATAACCACGGGCCAACAATTTGACTGACCGCTAACGGTAAGCGTTTCCAGGCCGCTATAAATAATCGGTATTTGGGATTAAGTGGGTTAATATCAGGCAGTGATGTCGATTTAAGTAAATAAAACTCATAAAACAAGGGCTGTGGGGTAAAACCCCAATTCTTTTTAAAACTGTAGGAACCGGTGCCTATTTTACTACGCCCGTAATCGAATACTTTTATGCCTTTTTCTACTGCGCGGCGCATGACTTCCCAGTACATAAAATCATTGCCTTTAAGCTCCCGTGCCAAATCAGTCCCCCCCGCATAATAGGGTAATATTTCATCTTTAAAATAAAAACTCATCACGCTGGCAATCAATTCACCCTTATGCTCAACCGTCAAAACTTCACATTGATCGCCAAAAACATCTTTAAGTATCTGAAAATATTTTTTTGAAAAAACAGGTGTGCCTAAATTTCTGACGCTCTCGGAATAAGCGTGATAAATTCTATCTATGTTGCTATCAATAACACTCGTAAGACCCGCCTCAATGCCTTTTCTAACCATCGCCCGCTGTTTTCTTGGAATAGCCAGGAAATTTTTTTCCACATCCGTGTCCAATGCTTTCCTGAAATACACATAGAGTTCTTTGTAAGGTCTATCAGGATGTTTTTGAATCCTGTTTCTCATTTCCAGACAATCTACACCCAACTCTTCAGCCAAGCGGCAGGCCTCTTTATCCAGTGCCAAATAGGCTTGTTCATCGCACGCCACAATGCCGCCGTAAACGCAAGGTGCAATTGAAACCAAAGTATTACCAAAAAACAGGCTGTTAATATGCACCAAAGGTAAAATACCGGTTATTTTTTCGTCACTTTCGACATAGAGAAAATAGGTTTTATGACCAAACGCTTTTTCAATAACAGTTTTCCAACCGGCTTGGTGAAAAAATGTTGCTTCAGTATTTTCTTGAACAAACCTATCCCAGCGTGAGTAATGTTCTGTATCCAGTATTTTAATCATACATCCAGACTATTCGTTAATCTTAAAAACATTGGCCATCGTGTCCCAGTTAAAATCATTCAACAAATTTTTTACCCTGCTTTCCATTCGATTTAGATTAAGATAATGTCGGGTTCGTGTTTTTAAATTTAATCCCTGTTGCCGAGGTTGCCCTGGGTCTATTTCCCAAGGATGGAAATAGAAAATTGCAGACTCGTTTTCTTGATTATTAACCCGGTTAAAAGCCCATTTAGAAAAGGCATAAGGATAAAATCTAAAAAACCCCCCGCCTCCACAAGGAAAATTTTTATCAGCAAAGCGAACGGTGGTAATGGGGATTTCTTTAAAATGACAGTTTTCTATCGGTTCATAGATAAACCGTGGAGCCTCCGGCATACCGTATATATCATGTTTTACCGGGTAAATACTGGAGCTGTATTTAAAACCTTCTTCCAGTAAAACAGTTAATGCCCACAAATTACTTGCCCCGATTGAATAACTGGCCGCACGATAACCGTTAACTTGAAGGCCACTTAAATCTTCGAGCAATTTCTTGGTTTTGGAAACATCATTGCGAAATTGCTCAGGAGTCTGTTCAGTAACTCTGATGTGATTATAACCATGGCAGGCCAGTTCATGGCCATCCGTTACCATCCGTCTAATCAGATCAGGATAACGTTCAGCGACCCAACCCAAAGTGAAAAAAGTGGCTTTTATATTTTTTTCTGTAAACAAATCCAGTATCTTATGGGTATTTCTTTCGACTCTGTGCGGCAGACTATCCCAGTGCTCTTTTGCAATATAAGATTCAAAGGCAGACACCTGGAAATAATCTTCCACATCGACGGTCATCGCGTTTTTTTTCATATTGGCTAAAATATCAAGGCTGTCGGCAATCACTAAACTATAGTCTAATTTTCAGTAATAATTAGAGATTCCGCCATATCATTTTTTAATATGTTGGCAATCCACTTTACCAATCAGTTATCAAAGCATCATGCCATGGATTTTAATCTTACCAAGACTGACTGGTTTAAAAAAAAACAATGAGTCAACCTGATTTAGAGTGCTTTTTTAAGGCTACTCGTCATAAACAGTACCCATATCTAACTGTAACAAGACTGCTTTACGCAATAATGCACGCTCATTATTTAATGTCTTCTGTAAATTACCCACTACTTTTTCCAATGAGACAATACGTTCTTCAAGTGAATTATTACTCTTTATAAATAGGGGAGGCACAGACAATACATCATGAAATTCATCCGTCACTAAAGATGATTCTTCTTCAATATCATTAATGACTTTCCGAACAGCACTTAAATTAATAACCGTCAATTCATCAAGATATCCAAACAATAACACCCTATCACATAAGGTATTAATTCGTCGTGGAATACCTTGGGTATAGTTACAAATTTCATTAAAAACATCATCCTCAAATTGAGGGGATTGATTCCATCCTGCCTTTTCCAAACGAAAAAAAATGTAATTTTTTGTTTCCTCTTCATTTAAGGGTTTTAATTGATAGGTGGCCACTATACGCTGCCTTAACTGTTCCATTTCAGGCAAAAACAATCTCTCACCTAATTGTTGTTGACCTATCAAAAATGTTTGAAAAAGAGATTTCCCCGACGCCTCGAAGTTTGACAACATACGCAACTCTTCCAAGGCATCTTTTGGAAGATTTTGAGCCTCATCAACAATCATTAGCACTCTTTTTCCTTCCATGGATTGATTGATAAAAAAACGTTCAATTCTGGCTAATAGTGTTGATTTATCTTCACCCTCGTAAGAAAGTCCAAAAGTTGCCGAAATAATTTTTAACAGATCATCAGCTCCAACCTGAGACGAAACTATAATACCCAAGGTAATATTATCGTTATCCAGACTATTAACCAGCTCCTTAACCAACATGGTTTTACCAGTACCCGGTTTGCCGGTAACAACAACAAAACCTTCTCCCTGTGTCAATCCATAACGCATATAGGCTAATGCGCGTTTATGTACAGCACTGTTAAAAAAGAAATCCGTATCCGCATTGAGCTGAAACGGCTTTTTATTTAAATTATAAAAACTATCATACATAATTAAAATCTCATAAATAAACTGGCTGTTACCCGATTTTCTTGATATTCATTTGCACTATTTAGCAACTGTGACGTATTGGCATTACCATCTGATGTTTGATTTATATGCCGAAATTCCAGCACGCCATTTATCTGACTGGTAATGGTTCTGTTCACGCCTATTGCGACCGAATAATACTGACTATTATTGGCTGAGCCTTGATTATCGTTATGTTGCCACTGGGGACGCACATAAGAATTTGTTTTAGATGCAAATTGCCAGCTCCATGAACCAGTTAAGCCTGTTAATTCCTGATTAATACCACTATTCTGATATTTATAATTCTGGTCATAAACATTCGTACTAAAGGTACTTTTACCTGTATTAAAAGCAACCGACAAATTCCAGGTCTTTGTAACGATTACGTCATTGCTCAAGATTGGATTATTAATGATGCGCTGATTGGGATCAGGATTATTAACTGGATTACCTTGCTGATCCAACGTCGGAAAAATCTGGTTTTGGGCTAAAATTTGCTGAGATGTGGTTGTGGTGTTGTTATGAGTCAAAGTCCATGTTGATCTTCGTGTTTGATAATTTAT
The DNA here is from genome assembly GCA_037130115.1 of Methylococcaceae bacterium. Classification (GTDB taxonomy): domain Bacteria; phylum Pseudomonadota; class Gammaproteobacteria; order Methylococcales; family Methylomonadaceae; genus Methylobacter_C. Next base: position 31,974 of record JBAXTQ010000002.1, on the reverse strand, counting down.
CGCTGTTGTCCAGTTTTGGCCTGAATTCCCCCCACCGTTCCCCCCGGAATATTGTCCAAAATTTGTCCCTACCGCATTATTACTGTAAGTGGTTGTAGTGGTTAGACGCGACATGGGGGAAAAATACACCGTAACATAACTGTTGTTACCGGCTCCGGCAGTAATGTTAAACCGCTGACTTGGCTTCCATTGTCCTCCAACTGTGTAATAGAGACCGTTATTATTGTTTCCAGTATTATTTCCGGTTGTAGACTGATAATTATTATGGCTATAACCGCCTTGGGAAAAAAAATTAAAATAGGCATTAACAGGAACACCTACCCTTCCATTTAAATTTTGAAAACTGATATTTGGATTATTAATTCGGTAGTTTTCGTTATTATTAAAGGATAAATTCCAATTAACTCGTTGAAAATAAGATCCACTTTTTAAATTTATTGTTTCTGCCAAATTGACAGAGTCGGATAATGAATTTAAATTGTTATTAGACTGTGAATTAATAGTATTATTAAATATAGAGCCACCACCCGTTACTACAGTATTAATATTAACCCTGGCTGTGCCACTCGCGTAGTTTGAAAAACGGGGTGTCCAGTATGGAGAAATACCAAAGTTATAGACATTGGTACTATTAGCTGATCCATTTATATTGTTGGATCCGATCAGGTTATTATTTATATTTTGCTGACTAATCGAACTATTTGAATCCAGAAACAATTTATTCGTAATAAATGTGTTGTGTGAATTTGATTGCAATTGATTATATATAGAAAGGTTATTATTCCCACCTGCATTATATAAATTTTGCATTCTATAATTCAAACTCATCGTAGACCTCGCGGATTGTCCGGTTATTGAAATACCCGGATTAACTGCGGTAACAAAAGCGCCCTGCTCACTACCCGATGGCGCGAGCCTGATATTGTCAGAGTAAATTTCCTGAGCCTGAATGTTACGATTTATCGTCCAGCTAAGTCCATAAGATTGCGTATAATAAAAAAGAAAATAAACACTGGCTACTGTGACAATCAACGAAGAGGTTCTGACTAACCGTGTCTCTTCTCTACAAGGGGCGGTCAACATTATCGGTTGTTTTTTCATGTTTCGGCTAAATACGAATAAGATCCACAAAATCAATGAACAATAACTTGCTGTTAAAATAAATCGTATTCTAAAGCCACAGATATCAGCAATTATACCGGGGAATATCCATAAAATAACGTGATCATCCTACTCCCATAGAAACAGGAGTTATAACGATCAAGCATTTAGTGCATGTTCTCTTATTAAAAAAATCGTAACGAACAACCTACTTATTAAAAATTATTTTTAATGCGCGTACTGTCCATATCCGTAACCATAGCCGTAATAACCGGAATCCATGTTTTTATTTGATTTATTGAACACGGCCAAAACAACATCACAAGAAGCTAATTTATCCACTGATTCCATAACCATACTCTGCAAAGTTCTTTCAGCCTCGACGACCAATAATACCTGTCCCACTAATTTTGCCAAAATCTCACCTTGGGTTGCCGCCAATAACGGTGGTGAATCGAAAATGATTATTCTATCAGGATATCGGCTACTTAACTCATCCACCAACAAAGCCATTTTATTACTTGATAATAATTCAGTAGAATGTTTGTGTAACTTGCCCGCTGGAACAATCTTAAAACCAGGCATGTTGGTATCCAATATGACATTTGAAAAAGGCATATCCTCCTCATCCAGGTAATCAATCAATCCAGATCCGGATTTAATTCCCAATACTCTTGAGATTGAAGGTCGAGCGACATCCGCATCAATCAATAAAACTTGTTTATCGCGCTCATTGGCAATACTAAAAGCCAGATTAATAGCCGTAAAAGTTTTACCCTCACCCGGTACGCTGCTGGTTACTAAAATTAGATTTGCCCTGTTAATACCGACACTTCCTTTTCCAAAAGCATTGCTAACGATGGGGCGCTTAATATTTCTGTATTCTTCTATTGCTTGCGTGTTTGAATCACCGGGTGTTACAAAACCTAATTTAGACAAATGTGTCCATTCAATCTGAACAATTTCTTTAAGGGGTGGCTGTCCATTTTTTACACTGATATCTTGATTAACCTGTGATTCTGGTTTACCGAAAGAATTACTCTGCCTATCGCGGTTCTTTACAGCGTCTATATTGGCATTACTTGCTTTATCTAATTTTTGTCCTTCCTCTTTCGCTTTATTTAAAGCTTTTTCAATAATACTCATTTATACCTCTACCAAAAATCTCAATGAATGCTTTGCAATAAATGGGAAAGACTGAGTATTTTTATTTCTAAAATATCAATCGTTATAAAACCGATATAAACAACAACGATCCCCGTTATTGCAAAGCTATATCTAAAAACTTCCTTTTTAATTTTTTCTGTTTGAATGTCCGTTGGCTTCAGAGAAACACTACCTAAAACGGGAAGTCCCGATATCTGTCTGAGCTGTGATATTGACATAATGGTTGGCCTGATAAGATAAAGTAATAAAGCAATGACCAAGCCAAATATAATTCCTACGATCAATACACCCGAAAATAAAAGCTTCCGTTTAGGCGAAGAAGGTTGCAATGGCGTATTGGGAGCATCTGCAATTTTAAACTTTAACGCTTCGGCCTGATTATCCACTTTCTCAGACATAGCTGCCTGCTCCTTGCTGGCAAGTAATCTATTATAATTTCCTTTTATCGCATCGTAATCCCTGTTTAAATTTTCAATTTCAGTTTCTATTGAAAGTCGGGAATTCAACTCGTCCTGCGATTTTTGTAAACGTTTTTCAAAAATATCAACACGGGAATTAATTGAAGCCATATCAGCATCAACTTGATTTAATGCAACCTGTATGGATTGAACATAAGGATTCGTCATCACTGCGGCATCAAGACCACCGGCCTTTACCGACTTTGCCTGTTTTTCTGCCAGATGTTTTTTTAGCTCCTTAATGGTTTTTTCAATATAAACAACTGAAGGATGGTTTTCTGTAAACTTAATCAAAAGCTCATCTTTTTTTTGCTTAAGATCAGCAAGCTGAGGATCATCCGGAAGTGATAATGACCCGGATAATTCTGCCAAATCATCATTATCAGAGCTTAATGCATCCGCCAATTGTTTTTTCAATGCCTCTTTTTTGGATATCACTTCCTTTAACGCTAATTTACTTTCTTCCAGTGCCGTAGTCATTTGTTGTATTTGATTAATTTGATCACCGCCTTGACCAGGCAAAAGACCTAAATTTGCACGTTTAAAATTCTCTCGTGCCTTTTCTCCATTGCGCAAGCGCATTTCATATTCCTGAAGTTGCTCGTCTATAAAGCGCTGTGCGCTATCTACATTACCCAGCGTAGACAGTTGAGTTTGTTCAGAAAAAACAGTTAAGACCGCTTGTACAACGTTTTTTGCCTGATCAGGATTTTTTGCTTCATATTGAATGACAAACATATCATCCGCCCCACCGTTGATATGAATATCCCTTTTCAATTCTTCTATCAGCTTGTCTTGTTCTTTAGCCGTTTTTACGGTGGATCCTAACTCGGACAATTTTATAATCTGCTCAAGATTACTTTTCGTAAACATCAATTGCTGCATAACCCGAAGTAATCCCCTCACATCAGATTCAATCGTCATACCTGACAGCAATGGTTGTAACATTGTTCTTGTTTCAACATGAACTTTAGCTTGAGATGTGTATTTATTAGGCATTGCTGATACATATAACCAACCACTCAAGCATATTATCCAAGCGATAATAATAGCTATCCATTTATACTTTAAAGCACCCTTTAAATAAGAAAGGATTTCATACAATTGCTCTTGCATATTAATTTTCTAACCTTTATTAATATTACTCAGGTTTCAAAAAAAGGCTTCCGGTATTACTACAATATCACCCGGTAAGATTTTTACATTTGCACTCAAATCAGAGTCATCAACCAAATCATCAATCCTGACTCCAAAATGCTGGGGTTCACCATCAATATTCCGAATGATACTGGCTCTATTACCATCAGCATATTGGCCCATACCTCCAATCTGTATCACCAAATCAAGTAAGGTCATATCTTTCTTATACGGAAAAGATTTAGCCGAATAATGCGCTGCGCCTCCTACTGCTCCGCCACCACCACTCAATTGCCCTATAATTCTAACTTGTTGGCTATAAACGCCCTGAAACCCGCCAACCATAATCACTACCTGGGGATCTCTGACATATTTAGCCAGTGCTTTTTCCATAACCCTAGCTAATTGAGAAGGTGTTTTGCCACTCGCCAATAAGTCTTCAGCTAACGGAATAGTTATTTTCCCATCAGGCCTAACCGAAGCAGTAGTTGATATATCAGGGTTTCCCCATACAAAAATATTCACACTATCACCAGGGCCAATTATGTAGGTATAATCTGAAGGAATAATAGCGTCATCCTCCTGGCTTAATGGCGGATATCCACAACCCGAAGCCAACAAGACAAGTATGAAAAATGCCCATTTTATTATTTTTATAACCTTCATACTAATCCTCTTGATTGTATTTTTTATATATACCGGGTTAAAACATCATCTACGTATTTAGTCAGTATTAACCTCCCCCTTTGAAAAAGGGGGAGAGCAAAGCGAGGGGACAGAGGGGGATTTATTTAAAACATCTCCCCTAGCCCCTCTTTTTCAAAGAGGGGGACTGAATAATTACCTTATTCAAAGTCTCCATAAAGTTATTCCTTTTGGCAACTTGTCTCTATCCAATTTGGCTTTAATATCAATAACTGTACCGATTTTATTTTCTAAAAATCCAACTATATACGGCCATTCTTTATCCATAAAATATTGGTGAGGAACTGCCAGCATAACTGCATGGGCAGGTTGCAGATTATCCTCGTCTACTGATATTTTAATATTATATTCTTTCTTTATTTCATGCATGTCAGATAGCGGGTCAAATACTTGCACTGTGACACCATAGTCCTGTAATTCTCTGACTATATCAATGACGCGTGTATTCCTTATATCAGGGACGTTTTCTTTAAACGTAAAGCCTAAAATAGTGACCACACACTCCTTGACACATTTCCCCGCTTTAATAAGTTCTTTTATGGTTTGGGAAGCAATAAATCGTCCCATACTGTCGTTAATACTACGTCCTGATAAAATTACCTGAGGGGAATATCCTAATATAGCGGCTTTATAAGTCAGATAATAGGGATCAACACCTATACAATGTCCACCGACCAAACCCGGATCAAACGGTAAAAAATTCCATTTTGATGCGGCCGCTGACAGTACATCGTGGGTATCTATATTCATTTTATGAAAAATCAAGGCGAGCTCGTTCATTAATGAAATATTTAAATCTCTTTGCGTATTTTCAATAATTTTTGCCGCTTCAGCCACTTTAATGGTGGCCGCTCTATGTACGCCAGCGACCACTACTGATTCATAAACAGCAGCCACAATTTCTAATGTTTTTGCTGTATCACCGGATACGACTTTGGTGATCGTTTTGAACGTATGAACTTTATCACCAGGATTGATACGTTCAGGTGAATACCCAACATTAAAATCAGTACCCCAAACAAGACCCGATTCCTGCTCAAGGACAGGAATACAATCATCCTCGGTTGCACCGGGATATACTGTTGATTCATAAACAACAATATCGCCCTTTTTAAGTTGCTGCCCCACTGTTCTTGAAGCATTGATAATGGGCGATAAATCCGGTTGTTTAGCAGCATTAACAGGTGTTGGTACGGCAATAATATGAAAGTCGGCTCTCTTCAATTCGCTGGCATCGCAGGTATATAGTATATTTGTAGCAATCAAATCATTGGCATCAACTTCGTTTGTCCGTTCGATACCTTGTTTTAATTCATCTATACGAATAGTACTTATATCAAAGCCAATCACTTGCTGACTTTTTCCGAACTCTACGGCTACAGGTAGACCAACGTAACCCAAACCAATAACCGATATCTTTCTGCCATGCTTATTCATCAAATTATCCTGTAAAAATATTTATACCATTCAATAAAATTTCTGATACCTGTTTCCAACACGGTTCCCGGCTTATAGTCAAAGTCATTGACTAAATCAGACAACTCGGCATAAGTGTCCGGAACATCTCCAGGCTGTAAAGGCAGTAAGTTCTTTTTCGCTTCCTTACCCAAGCATTTTTCAATGGTTTCAATGAATGCCAATAGATTAACGGGATTATTATTGCCTATGTTATATAACCGGTAGGGTGCTGAACTGGTACCCGGATCAGGATTATCGCCAACCCACTTTGGATTAGCCTGTGCCGGCTTGTCAATAACCCGGATGACACCTTCAACAATATCATCTATATAAGTAAAATCACGACGATGATTACCGTAATTAAACACATCGATGGGTTTGTCTTCCAGGATATTACGGGTAAACATAAATAATGACATATCCGGCCGTCCCCAAGGCCCATAAACAGTAAAAAAACGCAAGCCAGTGGTTGGCAGTCCGTAAAGATGGCTATAGGTGTGCGCCATTAATTCATTGGTTTTTTTACTGGCTGCATAAAGGGAAACAGGATGATCGACATTATCATGAATAGAAAACGGCATGTTGGTATTCGCTCCATAAACGGAGCTTGAAGAAGCGTACGCCAAATGCTCTACGGCATTATGTCTACATCCCTCCAATATATTCATAAAGCCAATAATATTGGAATCAATATAAGCATGGGGATTGGTAATTGAATACCTAACCCCTGCTTGTGCTGCCAGATGCATAACCCTTTGAAATTGTTCCTTAAGAAAAAGCGCCTCTATTGCAGCTCTATCTGATATTTCAAGCTTTATAAATTTAAATTTCTTATAATCTCTTAACCGCTCCAACCTTGCCAGCTTCAAATTAACATCATAGTAATCATTAAGATTATCTATGCCTACCACCTCATCTCCACGCTCTATTAAACGAATAGCCAGTGCTGAACCTATAAAACCAGCGACACCTGTTACTAATATTTTCAAAATTTACTCCTAATTAAATAATAGACTAAAAATGACATATTATAAGAATCAATGACCTCTCGTTTTAGCTATAATTTCTTCCAATATTTTTTCGGCCTGTTTTTTGTCAGGAAAATAACCTGTTTTATTACCTAATTCAAGTGCTTGCTTAATCTCGTTAATAGCTAAACTGGCATTTCCGTTTTTATAATGAGCAACACCTAAATGATATCTGAATACCGGAACATCTGGCGAAGCCACTATAATTTTATTTAATATATTTAATCCTTCGTTAATATTACCTAGCTTAATGAGTGCCCAAGCATAGGTATCCTTGTAATAAGGTTGGGGCGAATCCTTAAATTTTTCAGTAAGCTGAATCGCTTTTAATAATTTATCTTCTGTTACGTAGTGCTCGCTTAACACGGTAGCCAGGTTATTGGATGCAATTTCCAGCCCCGGATTTTTGTTTAGTAACACTTCATAAATTGAAACAGCGGAATCAAATTCACCCTGCATTTCATAGAGGGAGGCTAAAGATAATGATAGTTTGATGTTGCCTGGATTTTGTTTAAGTCCGGCCTGATAAATAGCAATAGCTCCTTTATTATCGTTCTGGGCTAACTTAATATTAGCCAAGGAAACATATAATTGCGGAATCCTTGCATTTTCTTTAATCAGTTTCGTTAGCAATATAGTTCCTTTATCAAATTTCTTGTCCATTAACAATAAATCGCTCTGTAGAATACCGGCGGCAATATTCTGAGGATTTTTAGCTACTAAAGCATCTAAAAACCCTATCATCTCTGCCCTTTTATTAAGCTTCTCATAACAACGCGCCATGTTGCCTAAAGCGTCACTATTTTCTGGAAACTTTATCAGTAACGCCTTATAAATTTCGACTGCATTGGCATAATGTTCTTGCCCTTGGGAAACTTGTGCAAGCAAATAGCTTGCTACATCATTTGCGAGTGGATTGGGTGAATTTGCAATTTTCTGTATGGTTGTCTTTGCGTTGTCCCAATCCTGTTCGGCCAGGTTAATATTCGCCAACTTCTCAAGAAAAACAATATTGTCAGGTCTTATACTTAAGGCTTTTTCAACCATGTCCTTTCCAGTCTTGTTATCCTTCGCTTTTATAGCCTTATCATAAAGATACGTTAAAGCCTGTAAATTTGCAGGATTAGCCGACAATACACTTAAGAAATGCTTATCCGCCTGCTTTTGATCGCCTTTTATTAAAAAGCTCTGAGCCAGTAACAAGTTTGCTTCTTCAGAATCTTCTTTACTAAAAATAACTTTATTTAACAAGACAATAGCCTCATCATATTGCTCTTTAACCAACAATAAACGGGCCTGTAAAACTTTAGCATCATCGTAACTTGAGTTAGCATCCAATATTTCGTTGACAATTTTTTCCGATTTCTCAAAATCTCTATTATCAAAAGCTACTTTTGCTAATAGTATTTTTGCAGAGAGGCCTACAGTCGAATTGTCTTCCAACCCAATTACCCGATTGAGTGCCGTTTCAGCCGCGATAAAGTTTCTTCTTGCAATCATCCAGTTGGCTATATCAAGCAACATGCGAGGTTGATCCTTATGACTCTCCATAAATTGTTGGAACTGCACATCAACTTTTTCTTTAGTGGTAGCACTTAAAAAATCAAGTAACAATAATTTTGCTTGAACATTGTTGGGTTCCGATTCAATATAACTACGTAACAAGTCTTCAGCTTCTTTTGTCTTTCCTGCCTGCACGTATATTTTTGCCAGTGTAACTTTAAATTCCTGATTTTCAGGATGCGCAGCGACCAATTTTTTATAATCTGCCATAACGGCATCTATATTGTTTGTTTTTGCATCAAGTTGAATTTTAAAAAAATCCAGACCCAGGTTATTTGTGTCTGTTTTTTTTGCAGCCTCTATTAATGCCAACGCTTGAGGAAAATCCTCTTTTTCCATATAAACCAGCGCCTTCAGCGATAGTGCATCGGTATGATTTGGATTTTCCTTTAAAATATTGTCAATAATAGCCAATGCTTCAGATTGTTTTTTTTGTTTTATGAGTACTGACGCCTTTAAAGCCAAGGCTTCCAGATTTTGGCTTGAATCTTTTAAAACATACTCGGCTTGTTTCATAGCCACGTCGGTCTCGCCAAACAAAAGCTGTAATTTTCCCAGCTTCAATCTTGCATCAATATAATCAGGCGCTAACTCAACCGTTTTTAACAAGTTTTCCTTCATCTCTCTGAAATGTCGGTTTTTTTCATCCAATAAAGCCATATAGTAATAAGTTTCAGCGGTATCCTTACCTGATTGACTGGACGTTTTTATTTCAATTTTTGCTTTCTCGTACTCACCCTTATTGATGTATTCAACGCCTTTTTGTAAATGCTCCTTAGAATCATCCGCCTTATCACATCCGTCCAAAAACAGTAAACTTGAGCAAATAGAAATAACTATTAGCCTTTTTTTATGGTTGTGATGAAAATCAATCATATAAACTAGCCTGCCAAAAATTTTAAAAATAATTATTTCGTAATGAAATCAATAAAGTCGTGTTTAGTTACCTTTTAAATTAACAACTTAACCCTGAATAGACTTGGTAAACACAATCAACTTTAAGTAGTATAGTTCAATATTTACTCTGTATCAGAGGCGTTAAACATTTTCTGAAAAGGCATTTTTCGACATACCGGAAAAATATAATGTGCTGTTAATTTACTTTTTTCTATTTAATACCAAAGCTATTCTTAACCAAAGCATCAGCGCAACCATTAAATTTAATAGCAATAATATTGGCTATCCACTTTAGGCGGGACAAGCTGCAAGACTTAACCGTTCACCCTGAGCTTGTCGAAGGATCGTTCATAGCTCGACTTTGCTCACCACGAACGGCTTATAGAGCCATGTAGAAGTAAAGCGACATTCGATCACCCTCACCCCTGCCCTCTCCCAGAGGGAGAGGGCGCTTAATGTTGCTTTACTTCTAAGCCACTCTATAACTTTAAATTGTTCCGACTTGGATATAAAATGGGTAGCCACAATCCCCTCTGATTTAGCGGTTTGAAGTTACATTTTAATAGCTTGGTCGGTGACGGGGATTTTTCTCGGCGATAGCGGCTTCATCCAACAACCCAATTAATTTTTCTAGCGAGTACGAGGAGGATCTTTGGATACATTTACAGCGATTGCATGCCTATTTGGCATTGCCGCGATTCTTAGCTTCATTAATGATCGCTATCTGCGTCTTCAGCACGACATTGGCCTGTTATTGCTGGCCTGCCTGACCACCGCTGTCCTCCGCATATTGGAAGTTTTTGTCCCTTCCGGAGCCATCGGTTTGCTACACCAACTCACCCATTCATTCAATCTGAACGACACGCTTCTTAAAGGTGTACTCTGCTTCTTGCTTTTTCGAGGCAGTATGCGCGTCAGTTGGGTAGCACTTCACGAGCAACGGTGGCTGGTTCTTTGGTTGGCATTTGCCGGTACTGCGATGGCGTGTATTCTTACTGGCGGATTGGTCTATGCGGGGCTTTCTTTTTTCGGCGTGGCGACTACGCTGGCCCAATCACTCCTATTCGGGGCGTTGATTGCGGCTACTGACCCTGTGGCAGCATTGGCGATCCTATCCAAAATCGGTCTGCCCAAAAATCTGGAGACGGTAGTGGATGGCGAATCCCTGTTGAATGATGGCGTTGCGGTGGTTTTTTTTACTATTTTCGCGGGTTCGGCAATCAGTGGCAACGATGTCAGTCTGGCTGAGGCCAAATCGATTTTTGTGCAGGAAGTTTTGGGTGGCGTGATTATGGGGGTGTTCGGTTGGTTGGCCATCCATTTCATGATGCTACGCTCGACCACCTTCTGTACGGGTCTGCTCGTCTCGCTGGGAGTCGTTGCGTCCATGTATGCAGCAGCCCAGCACCTTGATGTCTCGGGACCTATCGCCACTGTGGTAGCAGGCTTGCTCAGCGGCAACATTACCGGACCGAGAATAAGCGAAAATATACTCACCCCCTTACGTACATTTTGGACGGGGCTGGACGAAGTATTGAACGCATTACTGTTTGTTTTTGTCGGTTTCCACGTTGTTTTGATCAATCCGCTTCAAGGTGTCGTGATGGGGATTCCTGCGCTCGTTGCGATTGTGGCCGTGTTGCTTGCCCGGGCACTGACTGTATCCGGCATCATCGGTGGACTCAATGCAACAGGCGTGATCCGTGCCGATTGCTTCGGCTTGACACAGTTACTGACCTGGGGCGGTCTTCGCGGTGGTTTGTCGCTGGCACTTGCGGTATCGCTGCCTGATAGTTCCTGGAAGCCGCTGATCTTGAACATGACCTTCGAGGTCGTCATTTTCTCGATCATTATCCAAGGTCTCACTATCCAGAAGATGTTCACCAAGGAGCGATTGGTCGGCTTATTGCGATGACAGATCCATTGCATTGTCTTTCAAGATTCGCTTTTGTCTGGTGTTAGGTAACTCGCAATAAATCCCCCCACCCTATCGTTCCCACGCTCCGGCGTGGGAATGCCGACAGTGACGCTCCTGCGTCACGCAACGCTGGAGCGTTGCCGGATGAATTCCCACGCTGGAGCGTGGGAACTAGGGGGATATTTTCTGCGTACTGCCTTAATGGCCGACTGTCATAGGGCACAGTCGGCCATTTTCGCTCAGGTTAATCAATTATCGCTACGTTAGAAAAATCCTAATGGATTAATGTCATAGCTGATAAGCATATTTTTGGTTTGTTGATAATGATCCAGCATCATTTTATGATTTTCACGCCCCACACCTGATTTCTTATAGCCTCCAAAAGCGGCATGAGCCGGATAATGGTGATAGCAGTTCGTCCATACCCGACCCGCTTGAATGGCGCGTCCCATACGATAAGCCCGATTCATGTCACGCGTCCAAAGACCGGCACCCAAACCAAACTGTGTGTCATTGGCAATCTCCAAGGCTTCAGCTTCATCTTTAAAGGTGGTTACCGATATGAAAGGGCCAAAAATTTCTTCCTGAAAGATACGCATTTTATTGCCCCCTTTCATGATCGTCGGTTCAATATAGTAACCTTCTGAGAAGCCGCTTCCTAAAGAGGCAATTTCGCCCCCCATTAAAACTTCAGCCCCTTCATCCTTACCAATTTGTACATAATCCAGAATTTTGTCAAACTGTTGTTTGGAGGCTTGTGCACCTACCATGGTTTCGGTATCCAACGGATTGCCGCGTTTAATCTGTTTGGCGCGTGCGATGACTTTAGCGATAAATTCATCATAGATAGATTCCTGTATCAACAGGCGCGACGGGCAGGTACAGACTTCACCCTGATTAAAAAAGGCCAGTACCGCGCCTTCTACGCATTTGCTGACAAAGGCATCTTCTTGAGCCAGAACATCCTCAAAAAAGATATTCGGGGATTTGCCGCCTAACTCAACCGTGGAAGGAATGATGTTTTCTGCCGCGCATTTTAAAATATGCGCACCGACAGGCGTTGACCCGGTAAATGATATTTTTGCAATCCGGGTGCTGATTGCCAAAGCCTGACCCGCTTCTGCGCCATAACCGTTAACAATATTTACAACACCTGCGGGTAATAAATCGCCAATCAATTCCATCATCACCAAAATTGAGGCAGGCGTTTGTTCGGCGGGTTTCATCACTACGCAGTTACCGGCGGCCAAAGCCGGAGCCAGTTTCCAGCAAGCCATCAGTAAAGGAAAGTTCCACGGAATAATTTGCCCAACCACACCCAGTGGCTCGTGAAAATGATAAGCCACTGTGTTTTCGTCAATTTCACCAATTGAGCCTTCCTGAGCACGAATACAACCTGCAAAATAGCGAAAGTGATCGGCTGCCAGAGGAATATCGGCGGCTAACGTTTCCCGTATGGGTTTGCCATTATCCCAAGTTTCAGCAACCGCCAGCGTTTCAAGATTGGCTTCGATTCGGTCGGCAATTTTTAATAAGATATTTGAGCGGGCGGTGACTGAGGTTTTTCCCCACGCCTCTTTTGCCGCATGAGCCGCATCCAGAGCCAGCTCTATATCTTCCGCTGAAGAACGGGGAATTGCACAAAATACTTTACCGTTTACCGGGCTTAAATTATCAAAGTATTGGCCTTTAACCGGATCAACCCAATTACCGCCAATAAAATTGCCATAACGGGATTTAAAGTGAACTTTACTGTTGGGTTGATTGGGATCGATATACAGCATTTCTTGCTCCTGACTTGCGTGATTGAAGATGATTTATTTTTATAGCTTATTAACGGCATCAAATAATGACCTATTGCTTACAGGTTATCATGCTCGTGCAATCTTGTTCTTATTGATTGTCAATTTTGAAAAAAATAGTTAAGCGAGTGGTCGCAGTTTGCAACAGCTGCAATTTATGTTTTCAGGCCGTTATAGTCAACCCTTATTTTCAAGCTTTCTCATTTCAACCGGCGAGACTCTTCCTTTCGACGATATCTTGTCGTAAACCTCATCGAAAGCTTGCTTACAAAACGGCAGTTGTTCCCGAATCTTGTCATAATCAAAATGATCGAACATGGTTCTGAAATCTTCCCTGCTCAGGGTTGTTTTTGCATACAGCGCCTGGTAACCTTGATGATCCATAACGAATTTTTCGAGTAACGGCAAAGCAGAAGCATTATTAAAGTTTGCTTTGAGAGGTGTTCCATAGGCGCCGATATCCACATACATTTCGTCTGCGGCACCCTCTTTTTTACGAAATGGATGCACGAATCCGAGATGCCTGTCGTTATCAAAAATCGCCATGGGTGACAGCCATAACGGGTATAGATTGAAATGGTCGTTGAAATAGTGAATGGATTGTTTCAGGTATTGAATTGGCACGAGCATGTCCTGAACCACATGATATTTTTCTCTGAGCTTACGCGTAGTTTCAGTTTCCGTGTACTTCAACAACTCAATTCGGGGCGGCAAAGCCCAGCCCAATAAGCCGCGAAAAACAGGGTGGTTGCCGAAGGGAATTATTTCCTCCATTGTCCAAAAATAACTTCGGGTGTGCCGGTGATAATAATGTCTCAGCGGAATATACTCGATACCGGCCTGCCCTTTTTTCAGGTATGTCTCTACATGCTTGTAAAACCAAGGTTTATACCATCGACCGAGGGCGTTAAAAGACCCGTCGATGCCAATGCTGTCGGTAAAATTTCCCCGCATGATTACCGCACTATCCCGACTATAAATCAATCCTTCGACGAAATCATTTTCTCCGGTTAAGCGGGATGCCTCCTCGAAAACGTCAACAATATTATCAAGACTATAGACCGGTTGGTAGTGAACCCGGATAAATTTTTTTGCCGGAATGATGTTCAGCTCGGCGGCGACCAGAAAACCCAAGGTGCCATGACTCCAAGGTATCAGGTAATATAAATCCGAATTTTCGGATGGACTGCAATGGACACATTGCCCATCGGCAGTCACCAGATCAAATGATGCACAAATAAACTGGAATAATCCGTATTTGTGGCTGCTGGATTCTATCCCGAAGCCCATGATCAGGCCACCCACCGTCAAGTCATCGAGTTCCGGTAAAACGGTCAGCGTCCAGCCTTTGGCTATCAGATTGCGGGAAATCTGTCCCATGGTCGCCAATGGCTCAACCTTGACGGTTCCGCGTTGTTCAGAAATCTCCAGTATGTCGAACATGCCGACATCGATTTTGTGATGGGTGAGCTTGTATTTTGGTACTAATTCGCTCATGGTTTTCCAGCCGGATCTTGCAGTACAGAGCTTTTCAGTGGCTCCGTTCTTTTTCCATTCCTCAATTTGTCGAATCAGTTTTTGAACTCTTTGCTCGTGTTTGACGGGAGCACTACTGAGCTTAAACACAATCAGGTTTCGGGTAGTTGTGTAAGCGCTATACAACGCTGAAACTGGCAAGAGAAAAAGGGTGGCGAACAGGCCACGATAATGAGTCAGAATATGTTCAAATAAACGGTTGGTTTTTGACATTTATTGATCTCCTTAACTTTTATCCCACTTTTCGCTACTTTATGTAACACATTGTTTCTCTGATTCCCAAGCTCCAGCTTGGGAATCTGGTACTGGAAGCTCTAGCTTCCTGTCTCGCGAAGCTAAAGCTTCGCTACTCTGGTTCCCAAACTGGAGCTTGGGAAACAGCGGATACGATAAAACTATCACCAATTATCGACACCATCGAGTAAAAGGCGAAACTCTGGCATTCTATTTTATTGACTTGCCGACAAAGGCGATGCCCGTTCTTTAAGCATAAGTGCGGCATCATGGACGGCTTCCGACAAGGTCGGACGGGCATGTATGGTTCTTGCCAGGTCTTCGCTGCTAGCCGAAAATTCCATTGCCAGCACGGCTTCGGCGATCAGTTCAGAGGCTTGGGTGCCGATGATGTGAACACCGAGTATTTTGTCACTTTCTGAATGCGCTATGATTTTAATCATGCCTTCAGTTTTGCCCATCGCCAAGGCACGAATGGTTGCAGTTAACGGATAGATGCCGATTTTGACCGGTTCTCCGGTGGCCCGCAGTGCTTGTTCGGTTTGACCTACCCAGGCAATTTCAGGTTCGCTATAAACCACGCAAGGGAGGTTGTCGTAGTTAATGGGATTATGGATGCCGGCAATCAGTTCGGCAACAAATACGCCTTCTTCTATGCCTTTATGTGCCAGCATTGGCCCCAGTAAAGTTAGGTCACCAATGGCATAAACACCAGGCAGGTTGGTGCGGCAATTATCGTCAACATAGACGTAGCCGTTGTCATCCAGTAATAAATCAGCTTCAGGTGCGGCCAAATCGCCGGTATTGGGTTTTCGACCACAGGCAACGATCAGTTTATCGACACGCAGGGTGTGAGTACCGTCTTGATCTTGATACTCTACGGTTACTTTTTTATTACCCTTTTTTGCAGAAATAACACGGGCACCCAAACGTAAATCGAGACCCTGCTGCTGGTAGATGCGATAAGCTTCGCCCGAAATTTGTTGATCAACTAAGGATAAAAAGTTTTCCTGCGCTTCCAATAGTATCGTTTCTGCTCCCAGTCTATGCCAGATGCTTGCCAATTCAAGACCGACCACGCCCGCACCGATAATGGCCAGTTTTTTAGGGAGTTCTTTAAGATTTAACGCGGCAATGGAATCAATAATAAATTCATTGTCTATCGGGGCGCAAGGTAAGGTGATCGGGTTTGATCCTGTCGCCAGAATAATATGCGAGCCTTCAATCACAGAATGCGCCTGTGTTTCAAGGTGGGTGATTTCTACTTGTCGGGTATTTAATAAGCGGGCTTTGGCGTGAATGTGGTCTATTTTGTGATGCGCAAACACGTCCGCCATTTTGTGACCGATGTCTTCAATGATTTTATCTTTGCGCTGAATCATTAACGGCACATCTATCGAAATAGACTCGGCATGAATGCCGTGTTTGGCTATTTCATGGTTGAGTTGATGATAGATTTTTGCGGACTCCAGCAAGGTCATGGAGGCAACGCCTCCGGTATTGAGATGTGCTCCGCCCAATCGACCTTGCTTGTTTTTATTGCGCCAGTTATCGACGCAGGCGGTTTTTAAGCCCAGTTGCGCACAGCGAACAGCACTGGCAAAACCGGCCGGTCCCGCGCCGATGACGATGACATCGTAATGTGTTTGCTTGTTTGGCATAATATTAAATGTTAAGTAGAAGGTGAGCGGGAGCTTCCAGGCATTCTTTAATAGTCACTAAAAATTGTACTGCTTCTCGGCCATCCACCAGACGGTGATCGTAAGATAGCGCAAGATACATAATTGGCCTGATTACGATTTGGCCGTTTTCCACAACGGCACGTTCTTTGATTGCGTGCATCCCTAAAATGGCACATTGCGGCGGGTTAAGTATGGGTGTTGACAGCATTGAACCAAATACGCCGCCGTTGGTAATGGTAAAGGTGCCGCCTTTCAGGTCATCGTAGGTTAAGGTGCCGGCTCTGGCCTTGCCGCCAAAATCGGCAATGCTTTTTTCTATGCCGGCAAAGTCGAGTTGATCGGCATCATGCAATACCGGCACAATAAGACCGCGTGGCGTACTGACCGCAATACCCAGATCATAGTAACCATGATAAATAATATCGTTGCCATCGATGGAAGCATTAATGGCCGGGAAACGTTTTAAAGCTTCAATGGAGGCTTTAACAAAAAAGGACATAAAGCCCAGTTTGACGGCGTGTTTTTCTTCAAACCGGGTTTTGTATTGGTTACGAAGATCAATGACATTTTGCATATTGACTTCGTTGAAGGTTGTCAACATGGCCGCGTTTTGTTGTGCCTGCAATAAACGTTCAGCCACTTTTGCTCTTAAGCGGGTCATGGGAACGCGTTGTTCAGGGCGCAGACCTGAGGCAATCACCGTTGCTTCAACGGTTTTTGCTGTTTCGGTTTTTATTTCCGTTGCTGGGACGGGAACTGGCGGTTTGGTTTCTGTCTTTACCGGAGCCGGTGTTGGCTTGTTAAGGTGCTCAAGGACATCCGCTTTAGTCAGCCGGCCACTTTTTCCGGTACCGGTTATTGCCGAAGGATCCAGTGTGTTTTCATGGATTAAACGACGAACTGAAGGGCTTAACGGAATATCGTCATCGTTGTGTTCTGGCGTTTTATGGGCAATTATTGTAGGGTCGACGGCAGGGCTTGCCTGAGTCGCTTCAGTTTCCAATAAGGCCAGTAACTCGCCGCCGGTAACGATAGCGCCATTTTCTTTGAGTATTTGACTCAGTATGCCGGACTCGGGCGCGGTCACCTCAAGTACCACTTTATCTGTTTCAAGATCAACCAGGTTTTCGTTTTTGTTAACGAAATCACCGGCTTGTTTGTGCCAGGCAATCAGCGTTGCGTCAGCAACAGATTCGGGTAGATTGGGAACTAGGACTTCGATGCTCATGTTATTTTCCTGAAGGGGTGCCATATAAGGCTGATTGGACGACAGCTTTTTGTTGTTCTATATGAACGTGAAACTTGCCGACAGCCGGAGCTGCCGATGCTTCACGTCCGGCATAAGTGACGCTTATTTTAGCTGGCACAGTATCGGTAAAGTGATGTTTTGATTGATACCAGGCACCCTGGTTTTTAGGTTCTTCCTGACACCAGATAAAATCTTTTAACAGCGGATATTTTGCCAATTCCAGTTTAAGTAATTTATCCGGAAAAGGATACAGTTGTTCAAGACGGGCAATAGCCACATGCTGAAGATTATCGACTCGACGCGCTTCCAACAAGTCGTAATAGACTTTACCCGCGCATAAAATAAAACGGGTCACTTTTTTGGGATTAATGTCATCTTCTTCACCGATGACCGGCTGAAATTTTCCAGTGGTCAGATCTTCCAGTGTGGAGACTGCCAATTTATGTCTCAGCAGGCTTTTAGGGCTCATAATAATAAGCGGCTTTCGGTACGGACGTATTAATTGGCGGCGTAATAAATGAAATATTTGTGCAGGTGTCGTCGGGTTGCAAACCTGCATGTTATGTTCGGCACAAAGTTGTAAATAGCGCTCCAGTCGGGCTGATGAATGTTCAGGGCCCTGCCCTTCAAAACCGTGGGGCAACAACATGACCAGTCCGCACAAGCGTCCCCATTTGGTTTCACCGGAACTGATAAACTGATCAATAAGCACTTGTGCACCATTGGCAAAATCGCCAAATTGCGCTTCCCAGATAACCAGTGTGTCAGGCATCGTGGTGCTGTAGCCGTATTCAAAACCCAAGACACCGGCTTCTGATAACAGGGAATCGAAAATTTGTGCGCTGCCTTGGTCTTTATCCAGATGTTTAATAGGCGTGTAGGTTTTATTATTGATTTGGCTGTGTAATACTGCATGGCGGTGAACAAAGGTTCCGCGCCCTACGTCTTGTCCGGTGAGACGGATGTTATGTTTTTCCAACAGAAGGGTGGCGTAAGCCAGGTTTTCAGCAAAGCCCCAATCCAAAGGCAGTGCGCCCGCAGCCATTTTTCGGCGGTTATCCATGACTTTGGCAACTCGGGGATGGAGTTCAAAACCGGCGGGCAGACGTTGCATCCGGTCATTACAAAAGCGTAGATGATCCATTGAAATGGCAGTTTTACAGAAAGTATCCCAGCTTTTATGCAGGAATTTATTCCATTGATTGGTGTAGGTATAGTTGGGATTTTCCAATACGGGTCTTGAGACAACCTGACCTGCATCCAGTAATTTTTGATAATCCTGTTCCATTTGTACCGATTGTTCGGCACTAACAACCGCTTCGTTAATCAGTTTTTCAGCATAAATTTTCCGCGTAGTTTTGTGCTTGCGGATTTTTTTATACATCAGAGGTTGGGTCGTTGCCGGTTCGTCAGCTTCATTGTGACCCAAACGACGATAGCAAACAAGATCGATAACGACATCTTTATTAAAAGTCATTCGGTAATCGAGCGCGAGTTTTGTTACAAAGATAACGGCTTCCGGATCATCACCGTTGACATGAAAAACCGGTGCCTGGATCATGCTGGCAACGTCCGTGCAATTTAAAGTGGAGCGGGCATCCATCGCATTACTGGTGGTAAAGCCGATTTGATTGTTGATGACAATATGGACGGTTCCGCCCGTGTAAAAAGCGCGGGTTTGCGACATGTTCAGGGTTTCCATGACGATACCTTGTCCGGAAAAAGCGGCATCACCGTGAATTAAAACCGGAACAACCGTGTTTACACCGTCTTTTCCGGCTCGATCCTGACGAGCTTTTACCGAACCTTCAACCACCGGATTGATGATTTCCAGATGCGAGGGGTTAAAAGCCAGCGTTAAATGGACAGGGCCTCCAGGCGTTGCAATATCAGAGGAAAAACCCATGTGATATTTTACATCACCGGAACTAACGCCGGGCGATGGAGACGATATACCGGCAAATTCATCGAATAAACTGGCAGGGCTTTTGCCCAAGATATTGACCAAGACATTTAAGCGGCCGCGATGCGCCATACCGATAACAATTTCTTTAACGCCCTTATCACCGGAACCCTGAATTAATTCATCAAGGATGGGTATCAGTGATTCGCCGCCTTCAAGAGAGAAGCGTTTTTGGCCGATAAAGCGATGGTGCAAATGACTTTCTATGCCTTCGGCCGCCGTTAACAGCTTTAATAGCCAGCGTTTTTTATCGGCATCCAGTATTAAATTGGTTTTCGAGCTTTCCATACGACTGATCAGCCAGCGTCTAATTTGAGTATCTACAATGTGCATATACTCAGACCCGATACTGCCGCAGTAAATATCGGCCAGGTTGGCAATAATATTGCGTAAGGGTAAGCGGTCAACACCTCCAAAAAGCGCCCCGGTATCAAACAAGGTGTCCATATCCGGATCGGAAAGTCCGTAATAAGAAGGGTCCATATCGGGTGGTGGCGGCGCGGTTTTTCCCAGCGGATTACTGTTGGCAATTTGATGTCCGCGAACCCGGTAATGGTTAATAAGCCGGGAAACAGCCGCCTGTTTTTTTACGCTTTCTTCAGTAAAGCCTTGTAACTGAGCCAGTCTTCCTTGAGATTTAACAGCGAGTTGTGCAAAGCGCTCCACAACGGGACTGTGAGGCGTCTCATAAGCACTCCCCTGTTGAAGAATCTTGAATTCTTTTTGCCAGCTAGGCTCAACAGATTCAGGGTCTTCCAAAAACCGTTCATATAAGTTTTCAATAAAACCGGCGTTACTGCCTTGAAAGGAAGAAGAGTCTTGAAAAAGTTTTAGCAGGTTACTCATTAGGGATATCCGGTTTATTCTGCAAAGAGATGGTCTTTATATTAAGTCTTGACGGGTTGGATTGCCAAGGTTGCTAATGAAATTATTCGCTGTTTTACACAAGCGCCTTAATTTGTATTGAAAATAATGCTATATAACGACAATTAATGCAATTACAAAAATAAAGAGAGTGTATTTCCTGATTAACAAGGCGGTTCATCCCGCTTCGTTATACCGACATCCGTGCCGGAGTGACGGACTATTTATCATTGTCTCAAGCACTTTTCAATCAGGTAAACTTTTATATTTTAAAGGTAAAACAGGCAATATCGTTAAGTTAAACCGTTCGCTGAGCGGAGTCGAAGCGTTTTTGCCGGCTTCGACTCCGCTCAGCCAACGCGACCCCGCTCAGCCAACGAAGCTCCGCTCAGCCAACTAGACTCCGCTCAGCGAACGTGGCTCCACCCAGCCAACGGTTTATCTTGCCAAGAGGCACTTAACTTAACGGCATTGGTAAGACGGTCATTTATTTGGAAAAACAAAAAAGTCCCATTGCGGGACTTTTTTGTTTTTACCGAATAAAAAGGCTTTAGCTATGGCTGATGCCTGAAACTATTCTTTGCTCTCTCTTTTCGCTGGATTTTTCGATTTTTGAAAAAACCCGAAGTATATCCGTAGCGGATATGATGCCGACCAATTTGTTATCTTTGTCGACTACCGGCAACGCGCCCACTTTATGCTCGGCCATAATGGCTGCGGCTTCCGATACATAGGTATCCGGATGAACGGTTAATACGCCTCGGCGCATGATATGCTGTACTTTTTGTGGGACAACATGCAGCTCTACCGTACTTTTGTCGCTGGCCGGTTCAATGGCATTGGAATTGTTTTTTGGCCCCAAGGCTTTGTACAAATCCCTATCAGATACAATGGCGATAACTTTGCCTTTTTCAACAACGGGTATGTGACGAACTTTTTCGTAATGGATTAAAAAAAAGACCCGGTCAATCAAGTCGTGTTGCTCGACGGTAAATACTTTTGATTTCATTAAATCTTCAACACGCATAATATATTCTCCTGACTGTAGTAAACCTTATAAGAATAGTGAAATAATCGTATTTTTACAAGTGATTAAACATGTTGTGTTATAAAATAGCCTTTCATACTTACTATTTAGTCATAAAACTTAACGGTTTTATTTTTTTGTGGCTACTTAACTACTTGTTATTTTAGTCAATACTTGTTGTAGCGACACAATTGGAGTCATTTTATGCGCATCATTCTGTTAGGAAGTCCCGGTTCCGGTAAAGGCACTCAGGCTCAATTTATTACCGAAAAATATGCTATTCCACAAATCTCAACCGGTGATATGCTGCGTGCAGCAGTTCGTGATGGTACGCCGATGGGCATTGAAGCAAAAAAAGTGATGGATGCAGGCGCTCTGGTTTCTGATGATATTATTTTGGGTTTAATTAAAGAACGCATTGCCCAGCCTGATTGCGCCAACGGTTTTTTGTTGGACGGCTTTCCCCGAACCATTGCCCAGGCTCAAGGTCTTGAGGCAATGGGTGTTAAGATTGATCACGTTATAGAAATTAATGTCGCCGATGAAGACATCGTAGAGCGCATTGCCGGCAGAAGAGTGCATTCCCCATCAGGACGGACTTATCATGTCGAGTATCATCCGCCCAAGGTTGAAGGTGTTGATGACGTTACCGGAGAAGTGCTTATTCAGCGGGATGATGATAAAGAAGAGACGGTACGTAAACGGCTTTATATTTATCACGAACAAACCAAACCGTTAGTGGGTTATTATTCAGCCGCAGAGCAACCGGCAATATTTAATTCGATGTCGGGTGTTGGCACGGTGGAAGAAATCACCAGCAAAGTTTTTGCTATTCTGGGCTGAGTGTAGCTGTGATAAGGCAGCACGCAGAATAATACCCCCCAGGATACGCCTGGTTCCCACGCTGGAGCTTCACTGGCATCAAGTTAAAGTTTTTTGTAGAATGGTGGGAGTGGCTTTAGCCACGATTATCGTGGCTAAAGCCACTCCCACTGCATACTGTATTTCACTAACTTAATGGCAGTGATGCCGGAACTTGGGAACGACAGGTCGGGGGGTATTTATTGCGAGTTACCTAAGACGTTGATTTTAAATGGCGTACCTGATTATCACGAATTAAATACAAATAGTCGTGCAGCAGAAATTGATTCCGTAGATAATGCAAAAATCAGCACGCCAACGTTAGTTAATTTAGTGTCGTTGTTTCGGCTTTAACAAAAGGGTTTTAATAAATGAGTAAAGTTTATAATGTTGCAGTTGTTGGTGCGACGGGTGCCGTGGGTGAAGCCATGCTGTCTATTTTGGAAGAACGCCAGTTTCCGGTAGGCGAAGTGTATGCTTTGGCGAGCAGCAATTCAGCCGGCAAACGCATTCCTTTTAAGGGGGGATCGTTAAAAGTAGAAGATTTGGCAACTTTCGATTTTTCTAAAGCGCAGATTGGTTTATTTTCTCCAGGTGCGGCTATTTCAGAAATATACGCGCCCAAAGCCGCCGCTGCCGGTTGTATAGTGATCGATAATACCTCGCAGTTTCGCTATGATGACGATATTCCTTTGGTCGTACCGGAAGTTAATCCGGAAAGAATAGCGGATTATAAAAATCGCGGTATCATCGCCAATCCCAACTGTTCAACCATTCAATTGTTGGTGGCGTTAAAACCTATTTATGACGCAGTAGGTATCACCCGTATTAATGTTTGTACTTATCAGGCGGTATCGGGTACGGGTAAAGAAGCCATCGAAGAATTGGGCAAACAAACACTTAATCTTCTAAACTTACAACCTATTAAGCCCAGCGTTTATCCCAAGCAAATTGCCTTCAATGTGTTGCCGCAAATTGACGTATTTATGGATAATGGTTATACCAAAGAAGAAATGAAGATGGTTTGGGAAACCCAAAAAATATTGGGCGATGCCAGCGTTTTGGTCAATGCAACTGCGGTACGGGTTCCGGTCTTTTACGGTCATTCCGAAGCCGTACATATTGAAACACGATCAAAAATTACTGCCGAAGCGGTTAGAGCTTTATTGGAAAAAGCGCCCGGTGTAACGGTTATGGATGAGCGTAAAAATGGCGGTTACCCAACAGCGGTCACTGAGTCATCAGGTCATGATGACGTGTTTGTTGGACGTATAAGAGAAGATATATCGCACCCCCAAGGTATTGATTTGTGGGTTGTCGGAGATAATGTTCGAAAAGGTGCAGCATTAAACAGCGTACAAATTGCTGAGGTGCTGATAAAAAATTATATCTAGTACATAACCTTATGTTTGATAATTTAAATATGAGGGTGTAACTCGTAGATTAAAGGTTGGCAGTGTGCATAATTTAACTAAAACATTAGCATTAATATCGTTACTGGCTCCGGCCAGTGGCTATTCGTTAGGCATTGGCGATATTAAATTGCACTCCGCCCTTAATCAGAATCTGGACGCTGAAATTTCATTAGTGACCTCCACGGATGATAAGGTCTCTGACATCAAAGTAAATCTGGCACCGCCAGACAAGTTTGATGAAGCGGGCATCCCTTGGGCTGCTTTTCTGTCAAAGATAAAATTTGAAACGACAACCGGTGCCAATGGTTCAGTCATTATTAAACTCAGTTCAAGCGTAGCGGTAACAGAGCCTTTTCTGAATTTCTTGCTGCAAGTGATCTGGCCCAAAGGTGTTTTATATCGGGAGTTTACCGTGCTGCTGGATCCACCAGCAGCTTATACCCCCCCCTTGTCAAACGCTGAAAATTACACGTCTGAACCGTCAACCAGGCCGCCGCCTGAACTCTTGCCAACACCTCAAACAATGTTTGAAAGTCGACTCAGTGAAGCCGGTGAATATGGCCCCACCACTAAAAACGATACGCTTTGGAAAATTGCCGAACAGGCGGGTAAAGAGTCCGGGGTATCCGTAGAACAAATGATGATGGCCCTGTATGAAGAAAATCCTCAGGCATTTTACCAAGGCAATGTTAATGGCTTGTTGCCTGGAAAAATCCTGAAGATTCCGGAAAGTGCAACGGCTTTAAAACTTTCACGGAAACAAGCGCGGGCTGAATTCAATCGACACACAAAAGCCTGGAAAAATCAGGTAGAACCACCTCCTGTTACCACAGAATCTATTAAAAAAGAAAGTCCCGACAAGCAGTTAACTTTAGCTGCCCCTACCGCAGAGGTTGCTGAAAATGAGCCTATAGCGCCGGACAACGAGCAGACAACCGCTGATGCAACGGAGTCTAAAGCCATTGACAAAGAGACTGTCAGTGCGACTTCTCCAGCCAATGACGCACTACAGGATAAAGTGGCCACGCTTGAAAAACAGCTGGCTATCATGCAACAAATACTGGTATTAAAAGAGCAGCAACTCGCGGCATTACAAAATCAGTCCCCGTCAAAATCGGTTGTAGAAACTGAACCGGTTCAACCAACGCCGAATCAATCAGGGGTTATCAATCCAGTTACGCAACAACCCGTACCGCCTGTTACTCACCCCGTTATTCAAGCACAACCAAAAGACACGACTTCCGGCACAAACTATTATTTGTGGGGCGGTGTTGGCGCGACCCTATTAGCATTGCTGGGCGGATTTTGGTGGCGAAAGCGAACAAATAATCAGCCGTTATTTGCTTCGTTAATCGGCAGTGACACGTCTGAATCCACTGATTTTATCGCTGTTTCCAGTGAAAAAGAAAGCGTTAAAGAGCCCGATGTAACTGAAAAAAACTCAATATTGAGTGGATTTACAATTGGTGACCTGGAGACCTTTGATACAGGCCAGAGTGAAACTGATCTGGTTGCCGAGGCTGACCTTTATTTGGCTTATGGACGTTATCAAGAAGCGGAAGAATTGCTGCGTGAAATTCTTAAAGATCAACCTAATCGTGATGAGTATAAATTGAAATTGCTGAATATTTTTTATTTAAGTAAAAATAAAGACGCTTTTGAAATCTATGCCGACGAGTTAGCCAAAGCAGGTAAAAAAGATGACCTTGAATTTTGGTCAAAAGTGAGTCAAATGGGTCGTGAAATTTCTAAGGATTCACCCTTGTTTTTTTCTGAAGTCGATACATTTTCTCCAAAAGAAACGCTATCCCCTGAAAAAAATACCGGGGAATTGGCTGAGTTCGACACGATTAAAAAAGATCAAGCAGCCGATGGCAAGCCATCCTCTTTTGGGGAATCATTGACTCATGAGGTTATTAAAGAAAGCTCTCAAACAACAGATAGTTTGTTGGATTTTGATTTGGTATCCACTGAAGATAACGCTGTTAACGAACAGAAAAATAACGGCAGCATTGACTTTTATTTAAGTCCCCCGCTACCAAAAATTGAAACACCCAGCGACGCTTTAGGCGACGTTGTTTTTAAAATGCCAGAATTGGAATTTGAAGCGTTTGAGTTTGAATCGAATGAAACCAAAGCACTAAAAATCGATGAAATTGATGACGCTACTGCAAAAGGCACCGTTGAAAAACCCCTGTTTATTGATAAACCGACTGATGAATCATTGGTTTTAAATAACGTTTTTTCCAATGACTCATTTGATAGAGACTTTTTTTTGGACAAGCCCGCGTCAGGTTTGCAGGGAAAAGAAACAGACAGGACACTTGATGTTTTTGATTTATCGGATAGGGACGAGATGGAAACCAAGCTGGATTTGATAAAAGCCTATATTGATATGAATGATGCGGAAACGGCTAAAAAGCTGGCTTGTGAAGTCCTTGAAAAAGGCTCGACTGAGCAACAAAAAGTCGCTCAAGCACTCGTAGATGAATTGAAATAAAATTTTTGGGCTACGCTACTTTTAAGCAGCACGCAGAAAATATCCCCCAGAATACGTCTAGTTCCCACGCTCCAGCGTGGGAATTCATCCGGCAACGCTCCAGCGTTGCCGTGACGCGGGAGCGTCACGGTCGGCATTCCCACGCCGGCGCGTGGGAACGATAAAGTGGGGTAACTATTCAGTCCCCCTCTTTGAAAAAGAGGGGTTAGGGGAGATTTGTTAAATAAATCCCCCTCAATCCCCCTTTTTCAAAGGGGGAGGTGAATACTTACAAAGTGGGAGTTACCTTAGTAGCTTATATGCCCTGCAACACTTCTCTTATCTTGGCGATCAGTATGTCGCGCGTGTACGGCTTGGCGATAAATCCCTTGGCGCCGGCCTTCAGGCTTTCCATGACGATGCCTCTTTCACTTTTTCCTGTTATCATGATGATGGGCACATCAACAAAACGGGGGGATGCCTTTATTTTCCGCACCACTTCCAGGCCATTCATGTAGGGCATCATGACGTCCATTAGAATGAGGTCAGGTAGTACCGTGCGCAGCATAATCATGGCCTCATTACCGCTTGCAGCGAATAACAGGTAATAGTTCTCGTCCTTCAGGGCGGCCTCGATGATTTTATACTGAAACTTGTCGTCATCGACCACCAACAGCGTCTGCCGAACTCCATCTGCCAAAGCATTAAGGGCATGAATCGATTCGAGAGGCCGTGCAGTCACCTCGCGGAATTCATCCACCCATTGTTTCAAGGGCTTTACAGCTTTTTCCACAGTACCGGAGGTCACCTGAATGATCTCGTTTTTGAGTTGCCTTATCTCGTGACGCAGGTTCTCGGCGTCCTTGACCTCAACCACATCGGGCAGTTCGCCATTAACCAGCCGTTGCGAGAAGGCGTCAAACGCCGCACCGGCATCCACATTGGCTTGGGCGACACTTTGTCTGATCGAACTGATATGCGTCTCGCTCCGTGTTATTTGCTCCTTGAGCAAACTTTCCAAGGTCTCCAGATGCCGGGCTTGGGCGACGAATTGTTTCGTCGTTGGCAAAGAGAGCGCCGCCAGTTCGCGTAATGCCAGATGTACGGATATGTAAAGACGCGGCGCATCGAAGGTCTTTGTCCAAAACAGGATGTAGTCGTCGAAGATACCGTCACGGCAAAGCTGGAAAGCACGCTGTACATCATCCTTGCCACATAAGACCAGGGTACGGTGGAGATGTAAAAGCACCGTGCCGCCTTGACGATTAAGTTCGAGACAAGAGTAATAGTGTTCGGATGCCTCAATTTTGTTGAACGCCAGCACCAGCACGTCAGGCCTATATCGGTCGAAGTCGGCGGTGGCCTGATGAGGATCAGTGGAGGTGAAAACCTGTTCGAAATCATCTTTCAGCAACTGCTTTACACGCTCTGCATCGCTGACATTGTTCGAAGCGACGAGGATGACTGCGTGCGTGGATTGAGACGTGTTCATGCAGGTTTATCCCATTGATTTTGATTTTGAAAAGCTTTCAAGGTAGCCGGACACCTGGGTATGGCCCGACCAGTACATAACCCGGCAGCACCCTATCGTTCCCACGCTCCGGCGTTGGGAATGCCGACAGTGACGCTCCCGCGTCACGCAACGCTGGAGCGTTGCCGGATGAATTCCCACGCCGGAGCGTGGGAACCAGGCGTATCTTGGGAGGATATTTTCTGCGTGCTGCCAAAGTTAAGCCTTGCGGGCTTGTCATTGAGCACCTGAACCCTGATTGCCGATTTTTTAATCATTGTATTCCTAATAGTGTCATTTCGTCCGCTGACCTACAAGGCGTCCAGATAGGCATCCACGGTGGCGATTTCCACCTCAAAGCGAGGCACTAACACGGCCAACGCCTCAATCTGTCCGGTCTTGCCCGCCTGTTCGATGTCTGCGCATAACTCGCCCAACTCCAGCGCACCCACCGAACGGGCCGAGGACTTGAGTTTGTGTGCCAGCGCCCCCACCTGCGCCGTCTGCCCGTCCGCATAGGCGGCTCTCAACTCCAGCGCAATCTGTGTTGTGCTGCTACGAAAATATTGTAGAAGTTCTTCGATCACCTCGGGGTCATCGTCTACCAGTGCCGCCAGCACACTCACATCGACCGGTTTTGGCAGTGTCTCTTTTGCCATGGGGGACGTAACGGAAGTATCGGCTGGCTGCGAAGCCGGCGCAACGTCCGGCAGCCATTTCTCCAGGGTCGCCTTTAGGTCTGCCAGGGATGTCGGTTTACTGAGGTAGCCATCTATGCCCGTATTGTAACAGTGTAGATCTTCACCCTTGAGGGCATTTGCGGTCAGGGCGATAATCGTGAGATGACGATCGCTGTTTTCTTCGGCACGGATGGCTGCGGTCAGTTGATAACCGTCCATTTTCGGCATGTTGATATCGGTCAACAGCAGCGCATAATTGTCACTATGTAAGCGTTCCAGTGCTTCGCAGCCATCACCCGCCACATCGGCAGCAAAACCGAGGAGCGCGAGTTGCTGCAAGATCACCTTCTGGTTGGTTATATTGTCTTCCGCCACCAGAATCAGCCTGCCCCGGCGCAGAGCATCGGCACGCGCCGGCGCTTTGAAAGCCGCCTCCTCTTTGCCGGACAGCGACTGCGTCTCTATTTCTGTTTGCACCCCCCGTCCGGCAGCAATCGCCACCATCTGGAGGACGACCCGCCGCGTCAGAACATTAGCATCCACCCTGACTATCTGATCGGCATCCTGCCGAGGCGGCCACCGGCGATTGCCGCGCCCGATTACGACGAGGCGAACATCCTGCTCCGGTTGGGCACTGACAATCGCCAGCAGTTCCTTTGGCAAGGGCGGCGAATTGCCCGCGTCGATCAGCCATATCCATGGGCCAGACAACGGCTTACTCGCGCGTTCCTGTGCCGTCCCCAGATCCGGCGCCTGCTCAACCACCGCGCCAGCGGCCGTCAGATAAGCCGCCAAATAATCAGCCACGCCCTCTGAACCGCCTACCACGAGACAAGAAAGCCCGGCGACCAGTGAGCGCGTTGCACTGTCGTCGGTTTTGTCCGGTACGACCACACAAGGCAGTTGTACGGTGAAAGTGGAACCTTGGCCCGGCGTGCTCTGCACCGTAATTTCGCCACCCATCAGCTGCACCAGATTATGGGCGATGGCCAGACCCAGCCCGGTGCCGCCGAAGCGCCGAGTCGTCGAAACATCGGCTTGGGCGAAGGGGGTGAACAACCCCGCTTGGGCTTCTTGAGTCATGCCGATTCCGTTGTCGGTCACACGAATTTCCACCACGGCTTGCGCCAAGCCACGCTCGACCAGCAAAACCTGCACAGACACGCGCCCCGGCCGGACTTGTCCGCTGGAGAACTTGATGGCATTGTTGGCAAGATTGACCACGATCTGGCGCAAACGATGGGCATCGCTTAAGACGGTTGCGGGAAGCGCCGGATCGATAAATAGTAGCAGTTCCACCTCTTTCTTTGCGGCTAGCTGATCCAGCATGATGCAGCTCTTCTCCAGGACGTCGGCCACCGCTGTAGGGACGCACTCAATAACCAGCTTACCCGCCTCGATCTTGGAAAAATCGAGAATGTCGTCAATGATGTTCAGTAGCGAAAAGGCCGAATCCTGGATAGTATTGACCATTTCCAGCTGATAATTTTTGAGACTGGTCTGACTGAGTATATCCGCCATGCCGATCACGCCGTTCATGGGTGTACGAATCTCGTGGCTCATAGCGGCAAGGAACTCCGATTTCGTCTTGCTTGCGCGTTCGAGTGCCACGTTCTGGGCTTGCAGCGTCTGCTCGATACGCTTGCGCTCGGTGATTTCCAAAAAGGTGACCACAGCCCCGACCACCTTACCGTCCTGGATTTGTGGATACGACCAATACTCGGCTGGAAAACAAGTGCCGTCAGAACGCCACAACACCTCGTCGTCCACATGCATACGCTCCCCTTTATTGAACGCCTGAAAGATGCGGCATTCTTCAACGGGAAAGTGCGTACCATCCGCATATTTTCCGTGAATCTGCCAATGCATGTTCTTGCCAAGCAGCTCATCGGGATGCCGGTAGCCCAGCAGACGAAGACAGGCGCTGTTGCAGAAGGTGCAGTCACCGTTCATGTCAATGCCGTAGATCGCTTCGGCAGTGGAATCCAGCAGGAGGTTGAGATTTTCTTCCGCCCGCCTGATCTCGCTGGTCAAGCCTTCGGCGATGCGGGCGGCGTTGGCTTGCGTGTTGATCACCGAGCGCATCAACCCGAACAGCAGGGCACTGAGTGCAAGGCCGCCCGCCAGAACGGCCCATGCCGGTGCAAAATCGATGGCCGATAGCGGTGTGGTGTGGTCAAACGCCAGCAACCACTGATGGCCGTTGAAATCGATCGTCCGCTGCTGGTAGAACAGCGATGGCACATCCGCTGTGCTGCCCGGTTGGCTAGCGAATAACAGACTGGCAGGCGTCGCCTCCCGTCCATCGTAGATAGCCAGACTAATGTTTTTGCCTTCGAGGTTAAACCAGTTGGCCAGTATGCCGGTCATGAGATCGTTCATGCGGTAAGGGCTATAAGTCCAGCCGACCAGCGCCGACCGCCGCTGTTCGACCGTGCTAATGGGTGCGCCGTTGCGATAGACCGGGACATACATAAGCACGCCGGCCTGAACGTCAGTGCCGGTCTCCTGCACCAGTTCAACCTTGCCGGACAAGGCCGCCTCGCCGGTGTCGCGAGCCTGATCCATGGCGGCCCGTCTGACCGGCTCGGTGTACATGTCATAACCGAAGGCCCGCAGGTTGCGGTCGCGGAAGGGTTCCAGGTAGATGATGGACGTGTAAATGGTACGCTCGCCGGGCGGTTTTACGGTATAGTCGGGAAAACCCTCGCTACGAATCTTGGCGACGTGGGCGGCAAGCTGATCAGCCGGAATGACTTGTGCAAACCCGAGTCCCTGCATGCCGGGGACACTTTGCTCTGCGTGCAGGTTCTCGGCGTAGGCTTGCCAGTCTTTGCGCCCAACAGAAACGGAGGCTGCAAAAAGGGCATCGCCGCCGTGAAGAATCAGCCCGTAATCGCCCAGGCGATTCCGGATTTTAAGGGTGATCTGATCGCAGATAAAGCTAAATTGCCGCACCGCTGCTTGTTCAATGTTCTGCTTGACCTGAAGGCTGGCAAAAACGGTTACCAGCAAGCCAATGCAGAGTATCGCCCTGGCGAACCTTGTTTTTCTTGATAAGTTGCCTTTAATCATAGGGAACCCGACCTGTCGTAAAAAATGGTAAATGGAATTGTAAACCCTAACCCCGGAATCAATAGGCCTTTTATTTATCTGTCCCGCTTTAAATTGGTAGCCGAAATATTGGCTACCCACTTAAGGCGGGACAGTTTAAAGGTAACTCGCAATAAATAACCCCAC